>NZ_JANDMF010000132.1:0-524 GCF_031626875.1 Clostridium sp. SHJSY1 | reverse complement strand
AACCTGCGGCTGGATCACCTCCTTTCTATGGAGAAATCTAGCAAACAAGATGTTTGACTAGTAAAGAAAAAAATCTTAATTAGATTTTCTTCTCGAAAGAATGGTTTTAACTTTCTGTTCAATTTTGAGAGACCATAAAGGTATCTCAATTTGTTCTTTGAAAATTGCACATAGTATATATTGTTTGTATAAATACAACAAGCCAAGAAATATTCTTTGTATATTTAAATAGACTAGTTTTACTAAGAAGTGTTTTCTAAATATGGTTACAGTTATATTCATATAATTGTAAGTATAATATAGACGAACACATCAAAAGTTAAAACTGAGTCTCGTTAGGCTCAAGGAGTACAAGAAGCCAAGTGCGAAATGCACGGAGCGTACTTTGGTACGTGAGTACATGTAGCACGCAGGCGACGCAGTAATCCGCAGAGACAACGAGACGAAGATAGGTCAAGCTACAAAGGGCGCATGGTGAATGCCTTGGCATCAGGAGCCGATGAAGGACGTGATAAGCTGCGATA
>NZ_JANDMF010000131.1:0-560 GCF_031626875.1 Clostridium sp. SHJSY1 | reverse complement strand
TGAAGTCGTAACAAGGTAGCCGTAGGAGAACCTGCGGCTGGATCACCTCCTTTCTATGGAGAAATCTAGCAAACAAGATGTTTGACTAGTAAAGAAAAAAATCTTTATTAGATTTTCTTCTCTAAAGATATAGGTTTTAACTTTCTGTTCAATTTTGAGAGATCATAAAGGTATCTCAGTTTGTTCTTTGAAAATTGCACATAGTATATATTGTTTGTATAAATACAACAAGCCAAGAAATATTCTTTGTATATTAAAACTAGTTTTATCTTGAAAGTAGAAACTAAAATATATTATTAATATTTTATTTTTTTGCAATTTTTTATTGCTGAGAAAGTAAAAAAAATAAATTTAGTAAAAACTGTTGAAAGTTAAAACTGAGCGACGTTAGGTTCAAGGAGCCAAAGGCGAAGTGCATGGAGCATACTTCAGGTATGTGAGTCATGTAGCACATAGGCGACGCAGAAATAACGCCGCGAAGATGATAGGTCAAGCTACAAAGGGCGCATGGTGAATGCCTTGGCATCAGGAGCCGATGAAGGACGTGATAAGCTGCGATA
>NZ_JANDMF010000130.1:0-565 GCF_031626875.1 Clostridium sp. SHJSY1 | reverse complement strand
AAATGGGGGAAATAACTAAAAAAAATAATAAAAAAAGGGCATACCCATGGGCTTTATTGAGTTTCCGTGAGTGCTCTTTTAAAGAAAGGGGGAACTTCAAAATGGACTATATTTTATCTTTAACATTTGTCTGTGCCAATGGACAAAAGACTTCTTTAAGTATTGAAGGTGTTAAACCTACAATAAGTAAAACTGAAGCTACTGCTCTTATGGACACTATTATCTCAAAGAATATTTTCTTAACTAAAAATGGTGCTTTAATAGGTAAATCAGGTGCTAACTTAACTGTAAGACAAGTTACTAAGCTTGATGTAGCTTAATATATTTTCAAGGGTAGATTTCATGTATAACAACACGAAATCTACCCTTATTCTTTACATTGGGAGATTACATTTTGGTCATGATTCACAGGTTGCTTTAGGTAAGAGATATGGTCAAAAAATGATTCAGGCTCTTGGCTGGTAAGTTTATCCAAAATACACTTAATTACTATAATAGTGCAAAAATGCTTGAATAATTTTACAGCTGAATAAAATAAAAAAACATTTATGATAAATCCTTGTTA
>NZ_JANDMF010000129.1:0-612 GCF_031626875.1 Clostridium sp. SHJSY1 | reverse complement strand
GAAATTTCGTATAACATATGTATAAGATAATTGTATTTCTCTCTCTTTTATCTTAACTACATTATACGAGAATATTACCATATATATGGTTCAGAATATGCTTAATTGAAGGTCAATCATAAAAGACTATGAATGGACTCTCCACGAATTATTTCTTTACTAATTATTTTCAATGAAAAAATACAGAAAGCTTACATTAAACCAGCAATATTAAGGTGTAATAAATTACATATATGCATTATTGAATTATTTAATGAATGACCAACTATACAAGGTATAACCATTATTGTTACAAATTAGTTTAGCTATGAATTAGAAATTTAAAATATTAAAAGCTATAATCATAACATTTAGTTAGATTATAGCTTTTAAGTGGTATCCCCAGTAGGAATCGAACCTACATCTATCCCTTAGGAGGGGACTATTCTATCCATTGAACTATGAGGACATATTTATTTAAATTACATATACGATTTTATTATACTTGCCTGTATATGTCAACAACTTCTGTAGAAACTTCCAATAAACATTTTGTAACTATAATAGTGCAAAAATGCTTGAATAATTTTACAACTGAATAAAATAAAAAACATTTATGATAAATCCTTGTTA
>NZ_JANDMF010000128.1:0-635 GCF_031626875.1 Clostridium sp. SHJSY1 | reverse complement strand
AAACTAAACCGAATCTATCTTTGAAGGGAATAGTTGAATAAATCCTATCAAAATAAATTCGGTGAATAATTTAGGATTAATGTTCTAGAAAAAGTTTTAGAAGATTTAGATAAACCAATTAATAAAATTGATATTTTATCTAAAGAAGAAAAGGATTTAATATTAAATAAATTTAATAATACAAAAAGAGAATACGAAAGAGATAAAACAATAAAAGAATTATTTGAAGAAGTAGCTAAAAAGGCACAAAATAAAACTGCGATTGTATCAAGTGGTGAATATTTAACTTATAAACAATTAAATGAAAGAGCAAATCAACTTAGCAATCTATTAGTGAAAAATGGAGTGAAAAAAGGAGATATTGTTCCAATATTATGTGAAAAGAGCAAAGATACAATAGTTGGGATGTTAGCGGTTATAAAAAGTGGTGCTGCATATTTGCCAATAGATGAAGAGTACCCTGAAACAAGAATAAATTATATGATTGAGGATAGTAAAAGTAAAATACTTTTAATAAAAAAACATCAATTAGGAAAAGTAAAATTAGAAAAAATAAGCAAAATAGATTTAAATAGTGAAGATATACTTAAAGAAAGCAAAGATAACCTTAAAAATATTAATACACCAAAAGATTT
>NZ_JANDMF010000127.1:0-674 GCF_031626875.1 Clostridium sp. SHJSY1 | reverse complement strand
ACTGATAAAAAAGTTCTGAACGTTTTTTAGCCTATTTTTAGCCACTTATCCACAGCTTTTTCTACTAAAAATCATAACAAAGTCCTGAATGAATTCTATTTTGGGTTTAACCTTACAAAAACGTTGATACCACTACCTTAAGCAGCTTTGCTGCTACCCTTTTTTGATACCTGCGGTGCTTTTTTTGGTTTTTATTTTGGTATAGAAAAAGGAGTTCCTTAAGAGCTACTACCTTACCTATTGTCTCCTAATAAAAAACTTCTCAAAAACCATCCAACCTCTTTTATCACCTCTCCATCCTACCCTCTTTTCTTTTTCCAATTTCAGCTCAAAAATATGGTTCTGATGCATAACCATCCGTCCAATTTATTGCGTTATTTCTCCTGCTGATTCTATCTTTTCCATTATAAGTTCCATCATCTCACCATCTTAAAACCTATTTATTTCAAGGCTTCGCTTCGGTTTTTACTTTCAATTCTCAGGCTCTTTAATCTAATATTGAAGAGGGACAAAAATAAAAGCATGAATAGATACAGGCATAAATCCTGCAACTTTTCCATGCCTTATAATTGGAAATTTTATTTGATTTTTTGCTTGGGGATGTTTTTCGTTAATATACAGATATTACTACCTTAAGCAGCTTTGCTGCTACCTTTATTGGTACCTGCGGTGCT
>NZ_JANDMF010000126.1:0-867 GCF_031626875.1 Clostridium sp. SHJSY1 | reverse complement strand
CTACATCTGGAGACATTACTATTGAACCAAATGGGTCTATGACTTTACAACAAGCTATAGATAAGGTACAACCAGGTAAAACTATATACTTGAAAAAAGGTACATATAAGTTTAATAAGTCACTAACTATTAAAGAAGGAAATAATGGTTCTAAAGGTAAGGAAAAGAAAATAGCTGTTGTTGGAGGAGGAAAGGCTGTTTTAGATTTTTCAAGTCTTTCATACAATGATTCAAACAGAGGAATAATCGCTAGCGGAAATTATTGGAACATAAGCGGATTGAACATTCAAAAAGCTGGAGATAATGGGATGCTTTTATCTGGTAGCAATAATGTAATTTCTAATTGTGAATTCTATGCAAATAGAGATTCTGGACTTCAAATGTCTAGATATAATAGTAAATATAACTCAATAGGTCAATGGCCAAGCAATAATACTATTCAAGATTGTTACTCACATAGTAATTATGATCCAGATAATGGGGAAGATGCAGATGGATTTGCAGCTAAATTAACTTGTGGAACAGGAAATAAGTTCATTAGATGTGTATCTAAATACAATGTTGATGATGGTTGGGATTTATACACTAAGCCAGACACTGGTAAAATAGGATCTATTTATTTTGAAAATTGTGAAGCAAGTAACAATGGTAAGACAGAATCTGGACAATCTACTAAGAATAGTGATGGAAATGGATTCAAATTAGGAGGAAGCAAGATAAGTGTAAATCATACTTTAGTAGGATGCAAAGCGTTTAACAATAAGAAGCATGGTTTCACTTGGAATAGTAATCCAGGAAAATTAACACTAACAAATTGCCAAGCAAGTGGTAATGGTGGAAATGATTTTGAAAAGGTAAAAAACACTA
>NZ_JANDMF010000125.1:0-971 GCF_031626875.1 Clostridium sp. SHJSY1 | reverse complement strand
GATGAAACATTAATAAAACTAGATGGAACTGAAAATAAAGGTAAACTAGGAGCTAATGCAATACTTGGAGTTTCCTTAGCTTGTGCTCAAGCAGCAGCCAATTCATTAGGATTACCTTTATATCAATATATAGGTGGAGTAAATGCAAAGGTATTACCTGTTCCTATGATGAATATCATAAATGGTGGTTCTCATGCTGATAATTCAGTGGATTTACAAGAATTCATGGTTATGCCAGTTGGTGCAGCAACATTTTCTGATGCATTAAAAATGTGTGCAGAAATATACCATACATTAAAGAAAACTTTAAATGAAAAGGGATATTCGACTGGAATTGGTGATGAAGGTGGGTTTGCTCCTAATCTAAAATCTAATGAAGAAGCTATAGAAGTTATTATAGAAGCTATTACAAAAGCAGGATATAAAGCAGGAGAAGATATGTTTATAGCAATAGATGCAGCATCTTCTGAATATTATAAAGATGGAAAATATGTTTTAGAACATGAAGGAAAGACATTAACAGCTGCTGAGATGGTAGATTTCCTTGAAAAATGGGTAGATAAGTATCCTATTATTTCAATTGAAGATGGAATGGCAGAAGAAGATTGGGAAGGTTGGAAACTTATAACTGATAGATTAGGTAAAAAAGTTCAATTAGTTGGTGATGACTTATTTGTTACTAACACAAGTAGATTAGAAACAGGAATTGAAAAAGGTGTAGCTAATTCAATTCTTATTAAATTGAATCAAATAGGAACTTTAACAGAAACATTAAATGCTATAGAAATGGCAAATAGAGCAGGATATACAGCAGTAGTATCTCATAGATCTGGTGAAACAGAAGATACAACTATAGCAGACCTTGTTGTAGCAGTAAATGCAGGACAAATTAAAACAGGAGCTCCAGCAAGAAGTGAAAGAGTTGCTAAGTATAATCAATTAATAAGAATAGAAGAAGAATTAGAAGGTGT
>NZ_JANDMF010000124.1:0-1052 GCF_031626875.1 Clostridium sp. SHJSY1 | reverse complement strand
AAAATAGATTTAAATAGTGAAGATATACTTAAAGAAAGCAAAGATAACCTTAAAAATATTAATACACCAAAAGATTTAGCATATATAATTTATACATCAGGTTCAACTGGAAATCCTAAAGGGGTGTGTATAGAAAATAGAAACTTAGTAAAGCTTGTTAATAATTCAGATTATATTGAAGTTAATGAAGAGGATAAAGTTCTTCAAAGTGGATCTTTGTCTTTTGATGCATCAGTATTTCAAATTTGGATTGCACTACTTAATGGAATAGCATTACATTTAGAAGAGAAAAATTTAATAATTAATGATATTGAATTAGAAAAATACATTAATAATAACAAAATAACAGTAATGCTTATGCCAACACCATTATTTAATCAATATAGTGAAAGTAATATAGAAATATTTAAAAATTTAAAATGCTTATTGGTAGGGGGAGATATTTTACAAAGCAAACAGGTAAGTAAAATAACAAAATCATATAAAGATTTAAAGATAATAAATGTATATGGGCCAACAGAAAACACAGTGATTTCAACAACATATGAAGTGAAAGGAAGTTGGGATGAAAATATAACAGTACCTATAGGAACATCAATATCTAATTCAACAGCATATATAATGGACAAGAATAGCAATTTACTTCCAATAGGAATTCCGGGAGAATTATGTGTAGGTGGAGATGGAATTGCAAGGGGATATTTAAATAGAGAAGACCTTACAAGAGAAAAATTTATAGAAAATCCTTATGTAAAAGGAGAAAAAATATATAAAACTGGGGATCTTGCAAAATGGCTTCCAGATGGAAACATACATTTTATAGGTAGAATTGACTATCAAGTAAAAATTAATGGGTTTAGAATAGAACTTCAAGAAATTGAAACACAATTATTAAAATATTCAAAGCTAAGGGAAGCAGTAGTAATAGATAGAAAAGATGAAAGTGGTAATAAGTACTTATGTGCATATGTTGTAAGTGAGGAAAAAGTGTCTTCAAAAGAAATAAAGGATTTTTTGAAAAAGGTATTACCTAATTATATGATTCCATCACA
>NZ_JANDMF010000123.1:0-1075 GCF_031626875.1 Clostridium sp. SHJSY1 | reverse complement strand
TTATAATATACTTTAAGCAATTTTCATGGTTTTTAAAACATTTTCAATAGGAATATTATTTTTAGCGCATTCATAAATCCACTTAATATGATCTTTTTTAACATTATTTCTGGAAATTGCAATGCCTCTACTAAATGAATTTTTAGCATTTTCTTGAATTGTACAGAAAATATAAGTTAAAGATATTAAAACTAACATTCTATCAATAGATTGAGTGGATCTTACTTGATAGGAATTCAATCCCAGGTTGTTCTTTGTTTGCTTAAAGAATATTTCTATTGGCCAACGCTTGCTATAATATTCAAGGATTGTTTTAGTACTAAGGTCAATATCAGTACATAAGAAAGCGTGTAATGAACCAGCTTTCTTAAATGCATTTTCAGGCCAGCAAAATAAGACTACTGCGTTATCGATCCCATTAAGGTTTCCTTCATAACGATAAACCCAATATTTAGAATTGTTTACTGTAACGATGCAAACATCATTCTTTTCAATATATTGAGCGAAATCCTTAACTTGAATATTAATTCCTTTTGGATATATAACTCTGTTAGTTTTTAGTGCGCCAATAAGATGATAACCTTTTTTGAAATGGGCATTTATGACATCCTTAGTAGTAAACCATGAATCACAAAGACCGTAGGCTTTGCCTTTAGGCGAAGGAAGTTCAGTTACTATGTCGCAAACCATTTTTATTTTGCTTTTTTCACCTTTTCTATAACGCTCAATAAAAAATGGTAAAACTTTTTTCCCATTGGAGAGCATCGTAGTAAGTAGTTGATGTCCATATACTTGCTTTTTCTTTAAGTGAGATCTATGAAAACTTGCTTCCTGAATTGTATTTTCAGCCTTTGACGAGGGCTTAGTCTTTTCAGAAATAGTATCATCATAAATTGCAAACAAAGGAGTATCAGAAGATGAATTTTCAATAATTATTCTTACAACAAACTTTTTTATGCCTCTCCATGCATAATTAATATTCCAAACGCCTTGACTTAAAAATTTACCAAAGGTAGTTCTATGACAATCGGCAAAGCTTAACAGGACGATATCAGTTACGGTTCCTTTATAGCCC
>NZ_JANDMF010000122.1:0-1346 GCF_031626875.1 Clostridium sp. SHJSY1 | reverse complement strand
GACTGCCATTTTTACTTGAGCCAAGCCTCTTAAGTTAGTATATCTCATTCCGTGTTTTTCCTTTGCATCTGCAAAGACACGTTCAATTGTTTCTTTTCTTCTTTTATAGACACATTTTACATAGTTATCATGTCTTAAATGTTCTGCTTCTTCAAGGAAATGTTCCCAAACATGTCTACTTATAACCTTTTGTTTATTCTTACTGTTTGTACATTTTGATATATTTGGACAATTACTACAATCGTTTGGATTTGATTTATATTGTTTATAACCATCTTTGTTAGTTGTTGAGTATTTCAGTACTTTCTCATTGGGACATATATAAATGTCATTTAATTCATCATAAACATAGTCATATTTTTTGAAAAATCCTTCTTTAGTCATAGGCCGTTTATAAGGCATTGATGGCAATACATCAGATTCGAGAATGAGTTTTGCAATGTATGGTGTTTTATAACCAGCATCAATAGCGGTAATCATTAATTCATTAGTATATCTTTCATGTACTTTTTTAAACACATCTTCAAAAGCTACGCTGTCGTGAATATTACCAGATGTTACTTCAAATCCTAAAATGAAATTAGCGTCATCACACGCAGTGTGTGCTAAATAAGCAAAACATTTTTCTTTTTCATTTTTATAAAACATCCCACTATCTTTATCAGTAGTGCTTTGAACTGTTGTTTTCACTTCAATCTTTGAATTTCCTTTAGGCGGTTTTTTATTATGTTTTTCTCTATCTTCTTCAATTTCTTTGTCCAATAAATCTTTATATTTTTTAGCTTCAACTTCTACATCTACTTTAATAAACTTTTTCTTATTGGCTGATGCTTTTATATGGGTTGAATCTATATAAATTTGCTCTGGAGCTATAAAACCTTCCTGTTCAGCTATTTCTAATATCTTAATAAATATCTTTGAAAACAAATCTGTATTTTTAAATCTTCTTTCATAGTTTTTACTGAATGTAGAAAAATGGGGCACTGACTCACTGATAGAATATCCGATAAACCATCTATAAGCTATGTTTACTTGAATTTCAGATATAGTCTGTCTCATAGATGAAATTCCGAATAAGTATTGAATCAATACTATTTTTATCAAAACAACTGGATCTATGCTTGGTCTTCCAATTGCGGAGTATAAATCTTTAACTTCATCATATATAAAATCAAAATTAATTGCATTATCAACTTTTCTTAATAAATGTTCTTTAGGAACTAAATCCTCTAAACTATTAAATTCTACCTGATTTCTTGATTCTTCATTTTTCTTTGTTAACATTTTTATCACCCAAGAATATTTTATTATAAAAACGAAAGAGTGTCGACTTTGTCGACACTCTG
>NZ_JANDMF010000121.1:0-1381 GCF_031626875.1 Clostridium sp. SHJSY1 | reverse complement strand
CTATAATAGTGCATTTTTACTTGAATAATTTTACAGTTGAATAGAAAAACAGATTCTTAGGCTATTTTTAATGACTCAAAAATTTCTTCTATCGGCGTACCGCTTGCGGCAGCTTTGTAAATATATATTACTTTGGATTTTTCTAAATCTTTCTTAGCAGCTTTATATCCAGTATTAAAGTGATGAGAATCAGTACAGTAAATTTTGCAATAAGTATAATTTACTAACATTATTATTATATATCTATTAATACTTCTCGCACTTCTTACTTGATATCCATCTAGTCCTAAGTAAGTTTTGCAATCTCTAAAAAATGGTTCAATCGCCCAACGGTCGGTATATTGAGTTAAAATATCTAACGGTGCTAATGATTTCTCTAAGGAAATAAAAGTTTTCAATGCTCCATCTTTTTGAAAAGCATCTTTAGGATAACTTAAAATAATAGAAACATTCTTTCTATCTTTTAAGTTGCCAACATAATTGTAAATATAGTATTGCTTATTTTTGACGGTGACAAGGTCAAAGTCTTCAATATTTAATAATGTGGCAAACTTATGAAGTTTTATTCCTAGTCTTTCATGGCCTTGTGGAAAAATAACTCTATTAGTTTTTAAAGCACCAATATAACTATAGCCAGCTTTTTCAGAAGCATTAAAAATATCCTTACAACTATACCAACTATCGGCTAGCACATAGCCTTTATTTTCAGGCTTAGGAAGTGTTGCAATTAATTTTTTAGTTAATTCGATTTTACTCATAGATTCTTTATCATAGATATCAGTTGAATATGGGAGTACTAATCCGTCACACGATAGTAAAGAAACTAGTATTTGATGACCATATACATTCTTACCTTTTAAGTGAGAATTATGAAATGAACACTTTTCAATTGGATTCTTAGCCTTTGACGAGGGCTTTGTCTTTTCAGAAATAGTGTCATCAATAATAAAGTATATTGGCTGTCTGGATTCTCTTGATTTAGCCCAAATAACTTCTATGATATATGATTTTAATGCTCTTTCTAAAAGTTTTTCGTCCCAATTACTATTTGAAAGAAATCTAGTAATACTAGTTCGATGTCTCGAAGGAGCAAGCTCCGCTATGTCGGAAATTTTACCGTTATAACCTTTTGATATCATAGCATTCATTATGTTTTCTAAATGTCTTAATTGAGGCTTAGTTAAGTAAAAATCAAAATTTAATTGCTTTAAAAATTTGTATAGTGATAATTCATTTGATATAATTGTGTTCTGAAACATTTATGTATAGCTCCTTGCTGTCATTGTT
The DNA here is from genome assembly GCF_031626875.1 of Clostridium sp. SHJSY1. Lineage (NCBI taxonomy): Bacteria > Bacillati > Bacillota > Clostridia > Eubacteriales > Clostridiaceae > Clostridium > Clostridium sp. SHJSY1. The sequence goes on along the minus strand of NZ_JANDMF010000121.1, from coordinate 94 downwards.
GTGTGCAAACTCAATTATAACAAGGATTTATCATAAATGTTTTTTATTTTATTCAGTTGTAAAATTATTCAAGCATTTTTGCACTATTATAGTT
>NZ_JANDMF010000120.1:0-1381 GCF_031626875.1 Clostridium sp. SHJSY1 | reverse complement strand
CTATAATAGTGCATTTTAACTTGAATAATTTTACAGTTGAATAGAAAAACAGATTCTTAGGCTATCTTTAATAACTCAAAAATTTCATTTATCGGCATACCGCTTGCGGCAGCTTGGTAAATATAAATTATTTTAGATTTTTCAAAATCTTTCTTAGCAGCTTTATATCCAGTATTAAAGTGATGTGAATCAGTACAATATATTTTGCAATAAGTATAATTTGCTAACATTATCATTAGATATCTATTGATACTTTTTACACTTCTCACTTGATATCCATCTAATCCTAAGTAAGTTTTGCAATCTCTAAAAAATGGCTCAATTGCCCAACGATCAGTATATTGAGTTAAGATATCTAATGGCTCTAATGATTTATCTAAGGAAATGAAAGCTTTTAATGCTCCATCTTTTTGAAAAGCATCTTTAGGATAACTTAAAATAATAGAAACACCCTTTCTATCTTTTAAGTTGCCAACATAATTATAAATATAGTATTGCTTATCTTTGACGGTGACAAGGTCAAAATCTTCAATATTTAATAATGTAGCAAACTTATTAAGTTTAATTCCTAGTCTTTCATAGCCTTGTGGAAAAATAACTCTATTAGTTTTTAAAGCACCAATATAACTATAACCAGCTTTTTTAGAAGCATTAAAAATATCATTACAACTATACCAACTATCAGCTAAAACATAGCCTTTATTTTCAGGTTTAGGAAGTGTTGCAATTAATTTTTGAGTTAATTCGATTTTACTCATAAATTCTTTATCATAGATATCAATTGAATATGGAAGTACTAATCCGTCACACGATAGTAAAGAAACTAGTATTTGATGACCATATACATTCTTACCTTTTAAATGAGAATTATGAAATGAACACTTTTCAATTGGATTTTTAGCCTTTGACGAGGGCTTTGTTTTTTCAGAAATAGTGTCATCAATAATAAAGTATATTGGCTGTCCAGATTCTCTTGATTTAGTCCAAATAAGTTCTATGATATATGATTTTAATGCTCTTTCTAAATTTTTTTCATCCCAAGTACTATTTGAAAGAAATCTAGTAATACTGGTACGATGTCTTGAAGGAGCGAGCTCCGCTATGTCGGAAATTTTACCATTATAACCTTTTGATATCATGGCATTCATTATGTTTTCTAAATGTCTTAATTGAGGCTTAGTTAAGTAAAAATCAAAATTTAATTGCTTAAAAAATTTGTATATTGATAATTCATTTGATATAATTGTGTTCTGAAACATTTATGTATAGCTCCTTGCTGTCGTTGTTGTGTACAAACTCAATTATAACAAGGATTTATCATAAATGTTTTTTTATTTTATTCAGCTGTAAAATTATTCAAGCATTTTTGCACTATTATAGT
>NZ_JANDMF010000119.1:0-1558 GCF_031626875.1 Clostridium sp. SHJSY1 | reverse complement strand
TTATATGTTTTTATAAAGTAAAGACAAAAGAGATATTTTCAGGAATGAAAATATCTCTTTTGTCAACGGTCTGAGTTATCTTGTAAAAACAAGATAACTTTTTTTATTATATCTATTTCATTATTCTAAATTCAAAACCTTTTTCTTTAAAAGTATTAATTATTCCTTGAACAGATTTAGCACTTTCTTCTTTTCCATAAGTATCATGCATTAACAATACTACACTATCTGCATTCGGTCCTAGACTATCCAAATTTTTTCTTGTAGTCTGAATCAATTCTTCTGCATTTTTAGATTTTCCTTGAGCATCTTCTGATAAAGTATTCCAATCCATGATTGCGTAACCTTTTTCAACAATAACAGGTTTTACATTCGTTCTTCCTTCCCAAGACCAATATCCCCCTGGAAATCTTATTACTCTAGTTGAAAAATCTTTACCTAACACACCTTTTAACTCTTTGTCACATTTCTCTACATCTGACATAAAATTACTAACACTTATAACTCTATTTGGATACAAATAGTTGTAATCATGTCCATAGGTATGATTTCCTATAGCATGTCCTTCTTTTACTGTCCTTTTTAGTATTTTTCTTGATTCTTCTGAAGTATTTATCTGTTTTCCCATGATAAAAAATGTAGCTTTTACTCCATTAGCTTTTAGTGTATCCAATACTTTAGGCGTATTGGTTGTAGATGGCCCATCATCAAAAGTTAGATATACAACCTTCTTCCCATCTTTACGTACTGGATATGATATTTCATTTTTTAATAATTTTTCTGTAGTATGAAATAATTCAATTACATCATCTGCATTTGAATCTTTACTCAACGGAAGATACTTGCTATCACTTACTTCTTTTTTAGATTTTTCTTCTGTTGAAGTATTTTCTGTTTTTGAGTTGCTTTCAGTTTCAACATTTCCTTCTATCCCAGGTCCATCTATTTTAGTAGAATCTGATGTTGTGCTCTCAGCTAACTTTTCTGCTTTTGTATAAACTTTTTCTTTATCATTGTTACCACTTAATGTAACAGTAGTTATGATTCCACATCCAATAATAACTAGAAGAGTTACACTACCTATTAAAATTCCTTTTTGAGTTATTTTAGAATTAATTTTCCTACTCTCGATTCTTCTTATGTATTTTATTACTTTTTTCATCTTTTTTCTCCACATGTTTAACTTCTTTTAATCTTTAATTACTTTTTCACTAATAATTATACATCTTTTCATTTATGTACTCCATACATAAATGAAAAATATATATTACCATTTTATAAATACTTTTGTAAACAAAAAAAAGTAATAGATATACTATTACTAAGTAAAAATGGCTCCGCGGAGAGGGCTCGAACCTCCAACCTATCGGTTAACAGCCGAGTGCTCCACCATTGAGCTACCGCGGAATACTTATTCAGAGTTTTTTTCTGTTCTCTGAAAATTGCACACAGTTCCTTGTTGTATTCTTGTACTTTTATATTTATTGGTCAAGCCCTCGACCTATTAGTATCAGTCAGCTAAATATGTTACCATACTTACACCTCTGACCTATCAACC
>NZ_JANDMF010000117.1:0-1612 GCF_031626875.1 Clostridium sp. SHJSY1 | reverse complement strand
ATGCGGGTATCGTATATCGGTAATACTCCAGCCTTCCAAGCTGGAAAGGTGGGTTCGATTCCCACTACCCGCTCCAAAAAAAGCAACTTAACAATTGGTTGCTTTTATTTTTTTGTGGATTTATTGAAATAGTGGATAAATTAATAAGGTAAAGTTTGAGACGATTATTCACAACCTAAAAAATTATCCACAATATATATTTTTAAATTAAAGAAACATGTGGATAATTTTTGAGTATATAGTATAATTAAATATATGCTTCTATAACTCAGGTGGATAGAGTGCAGGACTTCGAATCCTGATGCCGTGGGTTCGAATCCCTCTAGGAGCACTGTTACCATTGATATAGCTTAGATTGATCGAAATATTGTTTTATATTTAAACACATTTTTATCACATTAAGAATATCAATGGCTTTTCTTTTGCGAGCATGTATAAAATTTATATGTTGTTTGACGTAATACAACTCTTAAAAAACTTCAAAGATCTATTTGGATCCCTAGTACAAATTAATTTCCTTTTGACTATTATAAATATGAAATTTCTGATTTCGATTTTTTGTTATTATGATAAATGATTTGATTGGAAAAATAATGATTTACTGTATAATTATTGAATGCATATATAAAGGAGTGGGAAAAATGAAAAAAATAATTAGTGGTTTATTATGTATGGTAACAATTTTTTATTAATAGGTTGTGGAGGGGAGAAAAAACTCTTACAGCAGAGGAATATGGAAATAAACAAAAAGAAGCGGGACTTGCTATTGAAAATGTAGAAGTGACTACAGAAGAAAATGATAAGAATAAATTAATGGGAAGACCTAATCAATATACTTCTAAAATTAACTTTACAAATGGAAGCATAGAAGTATTTGAGAGTAAAGAGGATGAAAAAAATAGAAAAGAGTATATAGATTCTATTGGGAAAAAATGAGTATAGTATCTGAATATAGTTATATTAGTGGAACAACTTTATTGAGAATTAATAAGGAAGTTGCTCCAGATGAAGCTAAAAAGTATGAGAGTGAATTTGAAAAAATAAAATAATAGTAATAGAAGTGGAGATCAAAATTTAATGGTCTTTATTTTTTTGTAGGTGTATTAGAACTTTAGTTATTACAAATATGTATTTTACATATATTAAATTTTGAACTTTTGTGTGCATGTTGTAAACTTAATAGTGAGATATTTTGATATATATTAGTACATATTATAAGAAGTTTTATAAGAAGTTTTATAAGAAGTTTTATCAGAAAACAAAATAAACTTATCCAAGTGTATCAATAGTAGAAATAACTCCAAAAAATGAGAAAATAACAGAATATAAAGTATAATAAACTATAATATAGCATAAATTTGAGGCGATGTGAGCAAGCTATGATAGAATAGTCAATGTCTTCGAGATGAAACAAAAAACATACAAAATAGTGTTGAAATAACACTAAAAAAATGTTGACAGTAATCTTAAAGAGTGATAATATAAACAAGTCGCTAACAAGCGACAAGATCTTTGAAAATTGAACAGATATAGATTAAGTTAAAAACCAGCAATTCTTTTAGAGTAAGTTTTTTGAGTAGATTAAACTTTTTATTGAGAGTTTGATCCTGGC
>NZ_JANDMF010000116.1:0-1632 GCF_031626875.1 Clostridium sp. SHJSY1 | reverse complement strand
TTCGACTTATTCCAAGATAAAGGAAAATCAAGTATCGCCAAGAAAAATGTTGAAAATCATGCTTTATGCTTACATGAATAACCTTTATTCATCGCGAAAAATTGAAACTGCATGTCGTAGAGATGTTAATTTTATGTTTTTACTTGAAGATTCAACTGTCCCAGATCATGCAACAATTGCAAGATTCAGAACATTGCATTTTGCTCCATATTCAGAAAGTATTCTTGCTCAGATGAGTAATTTTCTTTATGATATTGGAGAAATTTCTGGAGAAGCTATCTTTATTGATGGTACAAAAATTGAAGCTTGTGCAAACAAATACACCTTTGTTTGGAAAAAAGCTGTTACAAAAAACATGGGAAAACTACTAATAAAAATAGCCGACCTTGTAAAAGAGTGCGAGGAACTTTATGATATTAGGGTTGCTTATAGAAATACTGTGCAAATGAAACATGTGAAAAAGCTTAGAAAGAAGCTGTATACACTAAAAAAATCTGAAGAAATAGAATTTGTACATGGTTGTGGAAAAAGAAAATCACAATTACAGCGATCAATTGAAGCTCTTGAGGAATATCTTTCAAAGTTTAAAGAATATACAAAAAAAGTATACACTTGCGGTAATCGTAACAGTTATTCAAAGACTGATATTGATGCTACATTTATGAGAATGAAAGAAGATGCTATGAAAAACGGACAACTTAAACCAGCTTATAATTTGCAGCATGGAGTAGATTCAGAATATATAACATGGCTCACTATTGAATCAAAGCCAACAGACACAACAACACTTATACCTTTTCTTGAAAGCATGGAAAAAAATCTGAATTTAAAATATTTAAAAATAGTTGCAGATGCCGGATATGAAAGTGAACAAAACTACTCATTTATTGAAGAAAATAATCAAATAGCTTTTATTAAACCAGCTAATTATGAAGTATCAAAAAAAAGAAAATATAAAAATGATATTAGTAAAATAGAAAACATGATTTACAATGAACAAGAAGATTATTACATATGTAAAAATAACAAAAAACTGAAAGTAGATGGTGTAAAAATAAGAAAATCTAAAACAGGATACGCAAGTGAAAAAACAGTATATGTTTGCGAAGATTGTTCTAATTGTAGTTATAAAAGTAGTTGTATAAAAGGTAATAACTCCAAAGTACCATTAGAAGAAAGAACTAAAAGATTTGAAACATCAAAAAAATTCAATCTTCAAAGAAATGAAGATTTAGAAAGAATTATAAGTAATGAAGGATGTCTACTTAGAGTAAATAGGAGTATACAAGCTGAGGGTTCTTTTGCCCAGATAAAGCAAGACATGAGTTTTAGAAGATTCATGTGTCGCGGACAACAGAATGTATTAGCTGAAAGTATACTTCTTGCTATGGCACATAATGTAAATAAGTTACATAATAAAATTCAAGCAGATCGAACTGGTAAGCATCTATTTGAATTAAAAAAATCTGTATAAATTTAATTAAAAAAAAGTCTTTCAAATAGGCTTATTAAAGTGCGTCCATTTTTAGAAATTTTAAAATCGTAAAAATATAGCATATATAAAATGGTGTGTAAAATTCAAAAAGGGAGCTATCGCTAACGGATTTTAATCCGCTAATGCGACAGCCCCTT
>NZ_JANDMF010000115.1:0-1647 GCF_031626875.1 Clostridium sp. SHJSY1 | reverse complement strand
TTTTTTAATGTAAAGGAAAGTATAAAAAAATCTTAAACTGAAAGCTAGATTTTATCTAGCTTTCAGTCGCGTTATATGGTAAATTAGTTAATTATATATTAGAGGTTTAACAAATGAGAAAAGGGAAAATAAAATCAATTTTAGAGGATCATTGGAATGGATTCTTAAGTTTATATGGAAAAAGGGTTAGAAAGAATGTAAAGAAAGAAGTTGAGAAAGTTTTAAATTGTAAGGATATTAGAAATGGGTATATTGAGTTTAAATGTGATAATTGTAATACAACTAAGAAGGTGGGCTTCACATGCAAAAGCAGATTTTGTACATCATGTGGCAAAATCTATACTGATAATTGGATTGAAAACATGTTAGGAAATTTGATTAATGTTAAGCATAGACATATGGTTTTTACTATTCCTGAAGAGTTGAGAAAATTTTTTGGAGCAGATAGAGAAAGATTGAAGATACTTCCGAAAAGCGCAGCTAAAGCTGTTACGAGTTGGATGCATAGTCTTAATAAAACAGAGCAGTTTACACCAGGAATAGTTACAGTTATTCATACTTTTGGTAGAGATTTAAAGTGGAATCCGCATGTACATATGATGATAACTGAAGGTGGGAAAGGTAATGTTAGTGAGTGGAGACATATAAGATATTTTTCTTATGAGGGATTACGTAAAAGATGGCAAAAAGTTTTGCTAGATGAAATAACAAATGTTTATGGGAATAGTAGAACAATAAGAATTCTAAAAAATAAATTGTACAAAGAAAAAGATAAAGGGTTTTATGTTCACGCTGAAACTGAGATAAAATCAGCTAAAATTGCAGCTAAATATGTTGGAAGATATGTAGGACGTCCTGCGATAGCAGAATCAAGAATACTTAAATATGATGGTGTAAATGTAACATATAAATATACTAGACATGAAGATAATAAAGTGGTTATAGAAACTGTCCATGCATATGAATTCATTAAGAAATTGATAATACACATTCCAGAAAAGAATTTTAAAATGGTTAGATATTTTGGTCTATATTCCAGAAGAAGCAAAGGTAAAAATAATTTCATTAAGATGATTGATGAAAAAATATTGAATCTTAAAAAGTCTTTGAGAAAATGGGAATATAGAATTTTAGCTTCATTTGGAGTTGATCCTTGTAAATGTCCTAATTGCAATAAAACAATGAGATTTCGTGATATTGTGTACGGTAAGTATGGATCAATAAGAGAATATCTTAGAAATAAAATAATAACTGAAACAGAGGAAAAATTGGAAGAAGTAATTGAAATATATGCAATTACAAAAGGAATATTATATGGTAGAATAAAATCCGAAAACACGTAGTTGGAGGAAGGATGTTATGCCAGATTCAATAAAATATAGATGTACAAAATGTAAGATAGAAGAAGATATACCTAAGGAGGTTGTTGAATACTTTGATGAAATGGATCAAAGCAATATAGAGGAGCCCCCTTGTTTTTCATGCGAAAAATGCGGCGGGGTAATGAGGCCAATAAAATATGATGGAGTATACGGAAAAAGTTATAGAATATAAATTAAAAGCATGGGATTTTTAGTATTCCATGCTTTTAAATTTAGCTTGCAAAATAATTTTCCCGAAGGGAGCGTGGCATAGCCACTTTTTTTA
>NZ_JANDMF010000114.1:0-1672 GCF_031626875.1 Clostridium sp. SHJSY1 | reverse complement strand
CGTAAATTGAAAAAGTAACTTCCGTTTTTTAAGATAACCGGAAATTAGTTATGCAAAGAGTTTGATATAATTAAAATGATATTTGTCCTTAGCATATTAGGAGGATTAATTATGTCAAATAAAGATTTATGCAAAGGAAAACACCTTAAGATAGAAGATCGACTTATAATTGAATATGGGCTAGATCAAAATTACACATTAAAAGAAATTGCTGAAAGAGTTAAGAAGGACCCAACTACTATCTCTAAAGAGATCAAGCGAAATAGATTTCTTAAATCAAGTAAACGAAAAGAAAATACTCTGCAATCATGCAAGCACCGAATAGGTTGCACAAAGACAAACTTGTGTAATAGTAACTGTGGCAAGCAATGTAAGAAATGTAGGTTTATAAACTGTTATAGGTTCTGTAATGAATATTCAATCAAGAAGTGCACTAAACTTAACCGCTACCCATATGTCTGCAACAGTTGCAGCACAGCCACTACATGCACTGGTGAAAAGAGCTATTATAAAGCTAAAGTTGCAGATACAAAGTATAAGGAACTATTAGTCACATCTAGAGAAGGACTTAATATAACTTCAAATGAACTAAAAAAGATAGATGAACTAATTTCACCACTTATTTTGAAAGGACAGTCAATATCTCATATTTTTACTCATCATAAAGATGAGATAAATTGCTGTGAAAGAACTTTATATTATTATTTTGATAAAAATGCTTTTGTAGCTAAAAACATTGATTTGCCTAGAAAAGTGAAATATAAACCCAGAAAAAAATCTACACTTCCTGTAATTAAAGAATCAACTGATAGAGTTGGAAGAACCTTCAATGACTTTGTTAAGTTTATTGAGGATAATCCTAATCTTCTAGTAGTAGAAATGGATACTGTTCACGGCACACGAAGTGGCAAAGTGCTTCTTACTTTTATGTTTAGAAACTGTTCATTAATGCTAGCTTTTATTATAGATAGCTGTAGCCAGACGGATGTTAAAAGTGCCATAGACAAGCTATACGAGGTTCTAGGCCATGAAGTATTTAAGCATAGCTTTCCTGTTATTCTAACAGATAACGGCTCAGAATTTAAAAACCCAAAAGCTTTAGAATTAGATACTGAAGGAAATCAAAGAACTAAAATATTCTACTGTAATCCTATGGCTTCTTATCAAAAGCCGCATGTAGAAAAAAATCATGAATACATAAGGTATATAATACCTAAAGGAAAATCTTTTAATAATAGGACTCAAGAAGATATTACCTTAATGATGAACCATATTAATAGCACAGCAAGAGCTAGTTTAAACGGAAATACACCATTCAAACTAGCCCAAATGTTGTTAGATGTATCAATGTTAGACAAGTTATCATTAAAACATATCCATGCAGATGAGGTACATCTAAAACCTGCACTATTTAATAAATAATATATCAAAAATTTAGGGCAAGTATCAGCGGAACTTAATCATGCAAAGTTGAAGCAAACGGAACTTAGTTTTGCAAGCCGATTTCCGTAGGCTTATTAAGCCTGCTTATAAACCCTAAAAAAAGATAATCTTATAAAAATTATAGCTTATTTTAGGTCTTTTTACCACTAAATTTAATTCTCAAAACTGACTTTACTCTTGCAGTTACAATAGCTTACGCTAAAACGGAAGTTAGTTTTTCATTTAACCA
>NZ_JANDMF010000113.1:0-1684 GCF_031626875.1 Clostridium sp. SHJSY1 | reverse complement strand
CCTGAATTATTCATACAAAAATAAAAACCATGCTTAGCATGGCTCGGAACTTACTATTATATAAATTTTTACTTTCACCTAAAAAGTGATGAAAAAAATATAGAAAAAGAGACTCAAATTTGTTATGGTTAATTTGCAAACAAACACTTAACAAAGGAGAATCTCATATGAACAGTTTATTAGAAAAGTCAGTAAATTTCAACAGAAAAATTAAAATCAATTTTGATGGTGGAGATTTAACATCTGATGCTGGTTTACTTTTATATAAAGAATTTGATGAAAAGATAGGTTTTAGTAAAACAATAGAGAAAATTTTAAAGGTTAAGGATACTACAAAATTTAGAATCCATTCTAATTCAGATATTGCTATTCAAAAAATATATCAAACAATTGCAGGCTATCATACAGATGATAATGCTGATGAATTAACTATCGATCCTGCTTTTAAAGCAGTTCTAGGTAAAGCTAAATTAGCTTCACAGCCTACAATCTCAAGATTTAACAATAGATTAGATAAAAATAATCTTAAGGACTTTCAATTGATAAATGAATCATTATTTCATAAAGTCTATTCACTTGAAATGCCTAATCAAGTATTGATAGATTTAGATTCTACTAATTGTGAAACCTATGGTAAACAATATGGATCTAATTATAATTTCCATTATTCCGCAAATGGATATCATCCGTTAGTTGCGTTTGATGGATTAACTGGTGACTTTATCAAAGCAGAGCTTAGGTCAGGTAATGTTTATACTTCTAGACAAGTAACAAGATTCTTAGGTCCAATTTTAAGTAGATACTCAAAGAAATATTCTGATGTATCTAGGTTTGTAAGAGCTGATAGTGGTTTCGCTACACCTCAACTATATAAACTTATTGAAGATAATAAGGCTTTTTATGCAATAAGGTTAAAAGCATATAAAACTTTATATTCAAAAGCTGCTAATATTACACTTAGAATGGATGAAGCTTGCAAAGACAATATTTATGACTATAAGGTTATCTATGGTGAATTTAAATATAAAGTTTCTAATTGGGATAGAGAGCGTAGAGTTGTTGTTAAAATAGAAAAGCTAGAAGGTCAAATGTGTTACAACTATACTTTTGTAGTAACTAATATGACTTCTACACCTAAGAGAGTAATAATGTTTTATTCTAATAGGGGTACTATGGAAAACTTTATTAAAGAAAGCAAAAATGGCTTCGCTTTCGATTCAATGAGTAGCACTCAATATATTGCTAATGCAAATAAACTACAATTAGCAATGTTAGCTTATAATTTTAATAATTGGTTTAGAAGATTAGCATTATCAAAATCTATGAAAGCAAATAGAATGGAAACTATTAGATTAAAGTTAGTTAAAATATCAGCTAAAATTGTTAATAGTTCTAGATATATAACATTTAAATTATGTAGTAGCTGTCCTTATAAAAATGAGTTTTGGGATACATTAAATAGAATCAATAATCTAGCTATTTTATCGTAAGCGATAGCAAAATTAAATAGCATCCAAAAGTATTAGTTTTTATATCTGATATAAAGTCCTTAGAGAAATTATATCTAAAAATGTTGATTTTAGTTATGAAAATCAATATTAAAAAGTAAAAACTAAACCGAATCTATCTTTGAAGGGAATAGTTGAATAAATCCTATCAAAATAAATTCGGTGAATAATTTAGG
>NZ_JANDMF010000112.1:0-1698 GCF_031626875.1 Clostridium sp. SHJSY1 | reverse complement strand
GGCATAGCCATCAAGCTAATATCTCCAAAATATGTTTTGTGATATAATTCTTAGGATATTTATTAAAAGGATGGAATTTACAATATATGCATAAAAGATTGAAAAACTTAATAAGAAAAACAAAAGAATTATTTTCACAGGAGTTTTTAGATAAAACTGCAAGAAAAACAGGATTCATTAAAAGAAGTGGTAAGATTGACGCAAGTACATTTTTAGCTTTTAATATTTTTTTAAGCCATGATATGTGTGATAAGTCTCTAACAACTCTATGTGGAAAATTAGCGGCAAACTATGGGATACTTTTATCTCCGCAAGCTCTTAATGAGCGCTTTAACAAAGAATCTGTTGAATTTATGCAGAAACTTTTTACTGAAATGATGTTTAATCAAAATGAAATATTGAAAAAACATAGAAATGATTTAACTTTCAAAAGAATTCTTCTTAACGATGCAACAGGATATTCATTACCCAATAAGTTTTGTGATGAATATAGGGGATCTGGTGGTTCAAGTTCTAAATCTGCTATAAAAATACAGCTACAATATGATTTGTTATCAGGTAGTTTTTTATGTTGTGATTTTTTTAGTGGTACAGTTACTGATTCTAACTATCTAAAATTAATGGATGATCAAACAAAGCCAGGTGATCTTAGATTAGCCGATTTAGGCTATTATAAATTAGATTATTTAAAGGAAATACATTCAAAAAATGCATTTTACATATCAAAACTAAAAAGTGGTACATCTTTATATAAGAAAAATTCAGATGTTAAAAGAAGAAAAGATGGATCTATAATAAAATCAAGTGAATATAAAAAGATAGATATCTTTGAAATTATAAAACCATTAGCCGATGGTGAAACAATTGAACTCAAAGATATCTATATTGGTTCCAAAAAGGAACTAAAAAACAGATTAATTATAACTAAATTATCAGAAGAAAACAAGATGAAAAGAGTAAAAAAACAATTAGATGCTGTTAGGCCTAATAGAGGAAAAGTAAATGAAAGAAATACAGAGTGGACAGGGGTAAATGTCTATATAACTAATATTTCTGAAGATGTTGTTGCTACAGATCAAGTACATGACATATATTCTTTAAGATGGCAAATAGAAATAATGTTTAAGGTTTGGAAATCTATTTTTAATATTTCAAAGGTAAGAAATGTGAAAATAGAGCGATTTAAATGTTTTTTGTATGGAAGATTATTAAGTTTACTGTTAGCATCTCAAATAGTATTCACGTCGAAAGATATTATTTATGAAGAAAATAATAAAGAAATAAGTATACTTAAATCATTTAGTTTAGTAAATGAATACTTTACTACTCTTAAAACGGATATATTTAGAAATGATTTTAAAAAGATATCATTCTTTAATAATATTCTACATACAATTCTAAAGCTTGGAATCAAGTGCAAGAAAAAAGTTAAAAAGACAGTAGATTCTATATTAAATTTCCTCAAAATAAAGGAATGTCAACTTGTAAAAATGTCAATATAACCAAGTTATATATAGTGATTAATTCAATATACAGGAAATTTGCTTGGTATATTGTATTAAGTTTAGCCATTTTTTATAGATTACAGAATTTCATCTTTGAAAGCACCATTTTCTGTTAATATAAATTTCCAGAAGAATATAAAAATTATTCTTAGATTAATTTCTATATTTTGTATAAGCAAGCTTGATGGCTATG
>NZ_JANDMF010000111.1:0-1730 GCF_031626875.1 Clostridium sp. SHJSY1 | reverse complement strand
AGTGAGGAAAAAGTGTCTTCAAAAGAAATAAAGGATTTTTTGAAAAAGGTATTACCTAATTATATGATTCCATCACACATAATGCAGCTTGAAAGTATGCCTAGTAATGCTAATGGAAAAATAGATAGAAAAGCATTACCTATACTTGATTTGTTACAAAGTGAGGTAAAATTTATAAAACCTAGAAATGAATTAGAACAAAAACTTGTAAGTATTTGGTGCAAGATATTCAATATAAAAAAGATATCTGTAAAAGATAATTTTTTTGATCTAGGAGGAAGTTCATTAACAGCTATAAATTTAGTTTCTAAGATTCATAAAGAACTTAAGATTAAAATTATTGTTACAGATGTGTTTAGTAAGCCTTCAATAGAAGAATTAGCAGAATATCTAAATTCCATGAAAATAGATGAAGAACTAGTTAATGAAATTGAGAAGGTAGAAGAAAAAGAATATTATGAGGCATCAGCAGTACAAAAAAGAATATATGCAATAAACCAAACAAATGTAAATAGCATAAACTATAATATACCTATTGCATATTTAATTAAAGGTGAGTTTAATAAGGAGAGTTTAGAAAAGGCAATTTCTAAATTAATGGATAGACATGAATCATTAAGGACAAGTTTTCATGTATTTGAGGAAAATATATTTCAAAAAGTACATTCTAAAGTGAAGTTTAAAGTTGAGTATATAAAAATTAATGATAGATTTGATAAAAATAAAGTCAAAGTTGATGAATTTATAAAACCATTTGATTTAAGTAAAGCTCCACTTATTCATGTAAATGTTATTGAATTTAAGGATGCTTCAGTTCTACTAATAGATATACATCACATAGTTTCGGATGGAGTTTCAATGAGTGTGATAATAAAAGAATTATCTTCATTATATAATGGGGAGGCCCTTACTTCACTAAAAATTCAATATAAAGATTTTTCAAATTGGCAAAATAGGTTGTATAAAAATGGCCTATTGGATAGTGAAGAAAAATATTGGCTTAATAAGTTTAAAGGAGAAATTCCAAGACTTAATATACCTTCGGATTATAAAGATATTAAAACTGAAAGTTTTGAAGGAAATACAGTAAATTTTGAAATAAACAAAATTTTAATTCAAAAAATAAATAAAACTATAGCTAGTTTAGGTATAACAAAATTCATGTTTTATGTAGCAGTATATAATGTACTTTTATATAAGTATACAAATCAAGAAGATTTAATAATAGGAACTCCAACTGCAGGAAGAACTCATGAAGATCTTAAAGGTATAGTAGGTATGTTTGTTAATACATTACCACTAAGAAATAAAATAGAAAAGAATATGAATTTTAGAGATTTCTTAAAGGAAGTAAAGGAAAATTCATTAAAGGATTTTGAAAATCAAAATTATGATCTTAAAAATTTATTTGAAAAATTAGATATAAAGAAAATGCCTCTTTTTAATGTTATTTTTTCTTTTCAAAATATAAATACAGAAAATTTAAAGTTTAATAATGCCAAAGTATCATCTTATAAATTAAAAAGTAATGTATCAAAGTTTCCTATTACTATGATACTAAATGAAGAAAATGAAAAGATATCAGGGGAATTAGAATATCAAACATCATTATATAAAAAAGATACAATAGAAAATTTTGCAAAACATTATATTAACCTGAATTATTCATACAAAAATAAAAACCATGCTTAGCATGGCTCGGAACTTACTATTATATAAATTTTTACTTT
>NZ_JANDMF010000110.1:0-1770 GCF_031626875.1 Clostridium sp. SHJSY1 | reverse complement strand
ACAGCCCCTTGTATGATTAAGTTATAAAATTCATTAGAGAATTCTTATCTCTTTATACGAATATTATAGCTTAATTTATTTTTATTATTCTTAAAAAGCATTTCTCAAATTTCTAATAGCAAATTTGTTCTCATTGAATTTTATTGGAAACTTAACTGGGTAAAATAGTTCTGAATAGAAGATAGATGACCAGCCCCTGGGAGTTTTTTGAAACTATACCCGTTAAAAAGCGTATCATTCCATCAGGTAGAATTCTATAATTAGCTGGTTGAGTTTCCTAAGTAGGAATTACTCGTGTCACAAACAAGGATATAGACTAACTGGTAGAGTGGATAATCTATTCTATCTCAATTTTATGAGGAGGAGATAATTACATGGCAACATTCACTTATAACTTAACAATAGGAATAGATGTTTCTGCTGAATTTTCTTATATAGCAATTGTCGAACCGAATGGCGATATTTATAGAAAATCTTTTAAAATCGATCATGACCTCAAAGGATTTGACTATTTAGTTGAAGAAATAAAAAAAGCGGAAAAAGAACTTTCTAGTAAACCTGCAATATTTATGGAATCAACAGGAGTGTACCATATAGCTCTTTTCCACTACTTAAAGAAATTTTTTAATGATGTATTTATCATTAATCCACTCATCACAAATTCTAACAAAAATAACTCAATAAGAAAAGTAAAAAATGATAAAAAAGATGCACTATCAATTGCACATATAGGTAAATTTCAAAATATTAAGTATTCTACTAATATAGATTTTGATTATTATTTACTTAAGTCATTAGTTAGAGAATATTACAAACTTAGAGATGATTGTTCTCAATATAAAAAAAGATTATCAGCAGATTTAAGAGTAATATTCCCTAATTACAATAAAGTTTTTAGGGATACATGTTCTAAAACATCCCTAGCTCTTTTAAATAAGTATCCATCACCATCATTAATCAAGGATGCTGCTAAGGATAAAATTATTGAGTTACTAAAAAATAACGCTAGAAGAAGTATTGATTGGTGCGAAAAAATATACTTAAAGTTGATATCCATAGCAAAAGATGCTCTCGCTATCGGAGTAGGTTTAAAAGAGTTATCAATAAAAATAAACGTGAATATATCTATAATTAATGCTTTTACGAGTCAGATTGATTCATTAATGAAGGATATCAATAATTTGTTAAATTCAACTAGTTTAACTTCTGACATAAAGCAAAATGTTTCATTATTAACAACGATCCCCGGAATAGGAGAATTAACCGCAATAACGTTGGTTGCAGAAATAGGCGATTTTAATAGGTTTAAAAACTCAAAAAGTTTAGTTGCTTATCTTGGAATTGATCCATCAATAAATGAATCGGGTAATTTTAAAAGTTCAAATAATAGTATGTCAAAGCGTGGAAGTAATATTGGAAGAAGAGCAATCTATACAGCAGCATTATCAGCAATAAGTATAAAACGTAACGGCGAAGCCAACAATGAAATAATTTTAGAGTATTATAAAAACAAATTAAAAGCAAAAAAACCTAAAGTTGCTCTAGGTGCGATAATGCACAAGATAGTTAGGTATATATTTTCTGTAATAAAAAAACAAAAGCCATATGAGGAAAGACACCCTGAAATTCATTGCAGAATGTTCCTTACCCATACAGCTTAACCTTTTACAGTATTTGGAACCGTTCGTGTTTTAAAACGGTCTGTTTGCTATGCAAAATTTTAATAAAAATATTTTTTAATATTTCACTTGACTTTGCTTAGCTGGTCTT
>NZ_JANDMF010000109.1:0-1801 GCF_031626875.1 Clostridium sp. SHJSY1 | reverse complement strand
AGAGAATTCAAAATTGAATTCTCTTTTTTAGCGCATAATATTAATATGAAAAAAAACAATATTATACCTATTCATCAAATAGGTTTCCCAATAAATTTCGAAAATATTATACCTTATGATGATTCAGTAAGAATGCTATATGATGTTATGGAGGGATTAGATTACACAGAATTAAATAAAACTTACTCTACTATTGGTAGAAATCCAGCACTCTTACCTGAAACCATGTTTGCAATTATAGTTTATGGATATATGGAAGGAATATATTCAAGCCGAGACCTTGAAAAGGCATGTAAAAGAGATATTAATTTCAAATGGCTTTTACAAGGACAAAAACCACCAGAACATAATTCAATAGCTAGATTTAAAAGTGAACGATTAGCTTGTTGTATAGAAAAGCTGTTCAATCAATTTATCAAAAAGCTTAGAGAGCTTAATGAAATACAATTTAAAAATGTATTTATTGATGGAACAAAAATCGAAGCGTCAGCTAATAGATATACTTTTGTATGGAAAAAAGCTACAGAGAAATTTGAAATTAAATTACAAAAGAAAATAAAAGAAACTTTAATAAAAATGAATCACGATTTGAATTTTTGTTTTATTATTACCGCTAATGATAAAGTATTGGTTAAAGACATTATAGTTCTTTTAGATACTCTTTATATTATAGTAAAAGAAAATAATATTGAATTTGTCTATGGAAAGGGAAAAAGAAAAAGCAATCTTCAAAAATATATTGAGCAATTTAATGAATTTGTTGATAAACAAAGCAAATATGATGAATATAGTAGAATTTTCAATGGAAGAAATAGTTTCTCAAAAACTGATCATGACGCTACTTTCATGCATATGAAAGAAGATCATATGAAAAACGGACAACTAAAACCAGCCTATAATATTCAAATAGGAGTAGAGGCTGAATATATAGTAGGCATAGATATTTCAAGTGAAAGATCCGACCAACTTACTCTTATTCCATTTTTAGATAAGTTAGAGAAGAATATAAATGAAAAGTATGATTCCGTAACTGCTGACGCAGGGTACGAAAGTGAAGAAAATTATACTTATCTTGAATCAAAGAAACAAGAAGCTTTTATTAAGCCTTCAATATATGAAAAATCAAAAACAAGGAAATTTAAGAATGATATTAGTAAGAGAGAGAATATGGCATATAATTCAGAAGAAGACTACTACATTTGTGCCAATGGAAAGAAATTACTTTTCAAAGGAACAACAAAGAAGAAAACTAAATCTGGATATAAAGCCATTGTCAGTATTTATGAAAGTGAAAAATGTGATAGTTGTAAATACAAAAGTAAATGCACTAAAGCTAAAGGTAATAAACAACTATATGTAGCTAAAAATTTTATTCGTTTAAGAAAGAAATCGCTTGAAAATATAACTAGCAAAAATGGGATACTTCTAAGAATGAACAGATCAATTCAAGTTGAAGGAGCCTTTGGTGTTATTAAACAAGACTATAATTTCAGAAGATTTTTTATGCGTGGAAATGTTAAGGTACGAACTGAATTTTTATTAATGGCATTTGGTTATAATGTAAACAAATTGCACAATAAAACACTTCAAGGGCGTAACGGCGAGCAGCTTCATAAGCAGCAGGTTTCGTAATAAAAGCAATAAAGTAAAATTATGGCTAGGAGATTTCTAACCTGTATTTGCTATGTTCAAAAACAAACCAATTGGAATTAAATACATAAAAATTCATGAATAAAATTTATATTTAGTAAAAAAGGATATATCATATTGAAGTTTTTTCACTCCAATCTGATACATCCCC
>NZ_JANDMF010000108.1:0-1836 GCF_031626875.1 Clostridium sp. SHJSY1 | reverse complement strand
ATATTCTCGTATAATGTAGTTAAGATAAAAGAGAGAGAAATACAATTATCTTATACATATGTTATACGAAATTTCTTTTAAATAATTCGTAAAATTTCTAATAAAAATCATATCTAACACCACTTATATTTTGTATTTCAAAATTTTATCTTAAAGAAGCCCATCCTTTTTAATATAATATAATCAAACTGAATAGAGGATAGATGATTAATATTCAGGGAGTCATAAGTATATGACATATACCCGCCTTCAGCGTATCATTCCATCAGTAAGTTGTTTTATGTTAGCTGGTTGGGTTTCTCTTTTCAAGAGAATTACCCGTGTAACAAACGAGAATATAATCTTACTGTTATAATGGATCTCTATTTAAATTTTATAATTATTTATTTAAGGAGTTGTATTTATGTCAAAATATTTTTTCAGACCTGTTGTTGGGATTGATGTCTCTAAAGGCTTTCATCTTATATCAATTTTAAGTTATTCAGGTGAATTATATAAGAAAACATTCAAGATTCCGAACTCGTTAGATGGTTTTTCATATTTGCTATCAGAAATAAGAAAAGTGGAAAGAGAGTATAACATGAAAACAGGCATTTTCATGGAATCTACTAGTGTTTATCACCTATCTCTTTTCCACTTTCTAAAAAAACAAAACTTAGAGGTTAATTTAATTAATCCTCTAATTACTAATTCTAACAAAAATAAAGATATTAGAAAAGTGAAAAATGATAAAAAAGATTCTTTGTCAATTGCAAAACTTAGTAAGTTTGAGGATATTAAGTATTCAGAGTATTTTAATTTAGAAATATTTAGTTTAAAGTCTTTATGCCGTGAATGGTACAAACAAGTAGATATGCGCTCATTATATAAGCGAAAGTTATCAGCTGATATGCATATTTTATTTCCTAATTATGATAAGGTTTTTTCAGATATTACTTGTGGAACTTCAGTTGCTATACTAAAAAAATATCCTTCTCCATCTGAATTTTTAGCTGAAAATTCAGAGGAGGTAATAAAGCTAATTAATAAAATTGCAAAAAAAGGATTAAATTGGTCAACAAGAATATATGATAAATTGCATAAAGCTGCTAGCGATGCACTAGAAATAGGTATTCCTTCATACGCAATTGAGTTTAAAATAATGCTTAACCTAAATTTCATAGAAACATTAAATTCTAGTATCGATAAAATTAAAGCAAAAATCAAAGAAGTGTTCAATTCTGATAGCTTTCCTAAAGATATTAAAAATTGTATTAAGTATGTAGATTCAATTCCAGGAATTGATTTTTTTTCAGCAGTAACAATTGTAGCAGAAATAGGTGATTATAAAAGATTTATTAAACCAAAACATCTTGTGGCTTTTTTTGGATTAGACCCATCTGTAAATGAATCTGGAAAATTTAAGGGTAATGAAAATTCCATGTCTAAACGTGGTTCGCAAGCAGCTCGTAGAGCCTTGTATAGTGCAGCATTAACATCTATAAGACGAAAACGCAATGGAGAACTCTTTAATCCTATTTTATATAAATATTTCAATGAAAATTTAGCAAACAAGAAGCCCAAAGTTGCACTTGGAGCTATAATGCATAAACTAGTAAACTATATATTTGCAGTACTTCGTGATCAAAAAGAATATGAGCTCCGCGCTCCGGATTTACATAATAAAATGTTCTTACAAAATCAAGAGAAGCAAAGCGCATAAGAGCTAAACTTAGATATTCCATTTTTTACTATTGTTCGTGTTTTTCAATAGTTTATTTGTTATGCAAAATTATATTAATAAAATTATATCAGCATACTATTAGAATTCTATTGACAACTACTAGCTGGACTGAA
>NZ_JANDMF010000107.1:0-1881 GCF_031626875.1 Clostridium sp. SHJSY1 | reverse complement strand
GGAGCTGTCGCATTAGCGGATGAATATCCGTTAGCGATAGCTCCCTTTTTGAACTAAATATCATTTTCTTATATGCAATAGCTCTTTAATTTTAAAATTTCAAAAAATAGGCGCACTTTAATAAGCCTATTTAAAAGACTTTTTTAAAATTAAATTTATGAAGTTTTCTGTAGATTGAATAAATGCTTACCAGTTCGGCCAGCTTGTATTTTGTTATGTAATTTATTTATATTATGAGCTAAAGCAAGAAGTACGCTTTCTGCTAATACATTCTGCTGTCCACGAGACATATATCTTCTAAAATTCATATCTTGCTTTATTTGAGCAAAAGAACCTTCAGCTTGTATGCTTCTATTTACTCTAAGAATACAACCTTCATCAGTTAAAATTCTTTCTAAATCATTTTTTCTTTGGAGACTGAACTTTTTTGATGTCTCTAGTTTTTTAGTTCTCTGTTCTAGAGAAATTTTAGAATTATTCCCTTTTATACAGCTACTTTTATAGATACAGTTACTACAATCCTCACAAGTATAAACTGTTTTTTCACTTGTATATCCTGTTTTAGATTTTCTAAATTTTATTGTATCTACTTTTAACTTTTTGTTATTTTTACATATATAAAAATCACCTTGTTCATCATAAAGCATGTTTTCTATCTTACCAATGTCATTTTTATATTTTCGTTTTTTTGAAATTTCATAATTAGAAGGTTTGATAAAAGATATTTGATTATTTTCTTCTATAAATGAGTAGTTTTCTTCACTTTCATATCCAGCATCTGCAACTATTTTTGAATACTTAAAATTTAAGTTTTTTTCCATACTTTCAAGAAATGGAATAAGTGTTGTTGTATCTGTTGGCTGTGGTCCAATAGAGAGCCATGTAATATATTCTGAATCTACACCATGCTGCAAATTATAAGCCGGTTTAAGTTGTCCGTTTTTCATTGCATCTTCTTTCATTCTCATAAATGTGGCATCAATATCAGTTTTTGAATAACTGTTCCTACTACCGCAAGTGTATACTTTTTTAGTGTATTCTTTAAATTTTGAAAGATACTCTTCAAGATTTTCAATCGAACGTTGTAATGGAGATTTTCTTTTCCCACATCCGTGTACGAATTCTATTCCTTCAGATTTTTTAAGTAAATAAAGCTTTTTTCTAAGCTTCTTCACATGCTTTATTTGTACAGTATTTCTATAAGCAACTTTAATATCATAGAGATCCTCACACTCTTTTACAAGGTCAGCTATCTTAATTAGCAGTTTCCCCATATTTTTTGTAACAGCTTTTTTCCAGACAAAAGTATATTTATTTGCACATGCTTCGATTTTGGTTCCATCAATAAATATAGACTCTCCAGAAATTTCACCTATGTCATAAAGAAAATTACTAATCTCAGCAAGAATTCTTTCTGAACAAGGAGCAAAATGCATACTTCTAAATCGTGCAAAGGTAGCATGATCTGGAACATTTGAACCTTCAAGTAAGAACATAAAATTAATATCTCTACGGCATGCATTTTCAACTTTTCGTGATGAATAAAGGTTATTCATGTACGAATAGATCATAATTTTCAGCATTTTTCTTGGCGATACTTGATTTTCCTTAATCTTGGAATAAGTCAAATATAAATCTGTTAAATCCATCTCCTCTACAAACTGACTTAGTAATCGCACTGAATCATTAGCTGGTATCATATAATCAATATTTAATGGAAGCTTCAATTGATAAAATTTCTGATTAATTGTATAATCTTTTTGTAAAATGTTTTTAGTTCGCATGAAAAATATTTTATCATAAATCTCAGATTTGTAGAATCTGGGGTTTATTTTTTTCACAAAAATGAGCTGTGCACTAATTATTTAGTGCGACAGCCCC
>NZ_JANDMF010000106.1:0-2510 GCF_031626875.1 Clostridium sp. SHJSY1 | reverse complement strand
AAATTAAGCTATAATATTCGTATAAAGAGATAAGAATTCTCTAATGAATTTTATAACTTAATCATACAAGGGGCTGTATCAAAATAAATTTGATACAGCCCTTCTTGAAGTATATTTCAAATTTGAGGAATTAATTTATTTGTATTTAGGATTTTTTAATATTAGGTATTACTTGTGAGAAATATTAATTTGGTATTATTTATTTTAAATTGTGAGTTTTGCATTATTTATTAATTATGGGGTTTATATTTTTATTAAAGCTTTCCAACTAAATCTAAACTTGGTGTTAATGTCTCTTCTCCTGGTTGCCATTTTGCTGGGCAAACCTGATTTCCATGTTTTGCAACAAATTGAGCTGCTTGAACTTTTCTTAATAATTCTTCTGCATTTCTTCCAATTCCATTATCATGAATTTCATAAGCTTTAATTTCACCATCAGGATTAATTACAAATGATCCTCTAAGAGCTAACCCTTCTTCTTCTTCTATCATTACTTCAAAATCTCTTGAAAGTTTTCCTGTTTGATCTGCTAACATTGAATATTTAATTTTTCCTATTGTATCAGAAGTATCAGACCATGCCTTATGCACAAAGTGAGTATCAGTAGAAACTGAATAAACTCTAAAAAATAGTGATAGACATTCCTTAGATTGCCTATCACTATTAATTAATTTTTATAATATAACTACTGCTTTAATCAGGTCTTTTGGTTTATCCTTCATAAGTAAAAGAGCTTCTTCTATATGTTCAAATCCATGATATACATGAGTAACTAGCTTACTTAAATCGACTCTATTATAGAGTACCATATCTCTTAACATTTCTGCTCTAAGACGACCACCTGGACATAATCCTCCACATATAGTTTTATGAGCCATTCCACATCCCCATTCAATACGAGGTATTGGCAAATTTTCACCATTTCCATGATAATTAATATTTGAAATTATTCCCCCTGGTTTAACTAGAGATACAGCTTGAGCTAAAGTTTCTGCACCTCCACCTGCCATAATTACACGATCAACACCCTTATTTTCTGTCAAATTCATAATTTGTTTAACTATATCTCCATCTTTATAATTTACAATATCTGTAGCTCCATAAAATTTAGCTGTTTTAACACAAACAGGTCTACTTCCTACTCCTATAATTCTACCTGCTCCACGTAATTTAGCCCCTGCTATAGCCATTAATCCAACTGCACCAATACCAATGACAACAACACTTGACCCCATCTTTATATCTGCAAGTTCAGCTCCATGAAACCCTGTTGTCATCATATCTGTTATCATAACTGCACTTTCTAAAGACATCCCTTCTGGTAAAATTGCAAGATTCATATCTGCATCATTGACATGAAAATATTCTGCAAACACTCCATCCTTAAAATTAGAAAACTTCCATCCTGCTAACATGCCATTGGAATGTTGCTGGAATCCAGCTTGAACTTCTAATGACCTCCAATCAGGAGTTGTACATGGAACAATAACTTTATCTCCGACCTTAAATTCTTTGACTTCTTTACCAATCTCAACAATTTCTCCTACAGCTTCATGCCCTAAAATCATATTTTTTCTTTCACCTAAAGCACCTTCAAAAACAGTGTGTATATCTGATGTGCATGGTGATACAGCTAACGGACGTACAATTGCATCATATAACCCTGCTACTGGTTTCTCTTTTTCTATCCATCCTAACTTATTAATCCCTAACATTGCAAAACCTTTCATCAATACCATCTCCATAATAAATTTACTTATTGTCTAGAAAAATTTCTTTAAAAATAATTCTTTAAAGACCAATATAATTACATTTCTACAGTTTAAACATATGCTTAAATAATTTTATAATGTATCCTAAACATATAATTTTTTCTATTTTATAAAAAAATGATTGACAAATCATAGTAGATTAATTAAAATAAAACCAAGTTGATAATGATTATCAATTATTTTTAAATTTAAAATTGTGATATAGAAGTCCAAAAAACACCTCAATGCATATTCGCACATTTATGCATAATTAAATGAATACATCAAATTCTATATATTATTTCTTTTCACAATTATATTTAAAATACATTGGAAGAAAGATTTATACATTCCGTATAATCTTTCTTCTACATATGATTAAAGAGAATAAAGGAGTGATTTTATGAAAAAATTCACAAAAATTATTAATATAGTAGGAAGACAAATATTAGATTCAAGATGCTTTCCAACAGTTGAAGTTGAAGTTTACTTAGAAGATGGAACAATAGGAAGAGCAGCAGTACCATCAGGTGCTTCAACAGGAATCTATGAAGCTGTAGAACTTAGAGATGGTGATAAAAATAATTATCTTGGCAAGAGTGTAAATAAAGCTATTCAAAATGTTAACGAAACTATAGCTAAAGAGCTAATAGGTTTCAATATCTTTGATCAAACACATATAGATGAAACATTAATAAAACTAGATGGAACTGAAAATAAAGGTAAACTAGGAGCTAATGCAATACTTGGAGTTTCCTT
>NZ_JANDMF010000105.1:0-2550 GCF_031626875.1 Clostridium sp. SHJSY1 | reverse complement strand
TTTGTTAACATTTTTATCACCCAAGAATATTTTATTATAAAAACGAAAGAGTGTCGACTTTGTCGACACTCTGAAGTTATCTCTTTTAATAAGATAACTTTTCATTTTTTATTTTATTGTTCTAAATTCGAATCCTTTTTCTTTGAAAATATTGATTATGGGCTGTACAGATTTAGCAGTTTCTTCCTTCCCATACGTATCATGCATTAATATAATCACACTATCTGCATTTGGTCCTAGACTATCCAAATTTCGTCTTGTTATTTCAGTCAACTCTTCTGCAGTTTTATTTGGCTTTCCTTCTGCATCTTCTGATAATGTGTTCCAATCTATAATTGCATATCCCTGCTCATCAATAACTGGCCTTATATTGGTTCTTCCTTCCCAAGACCAATATCCCCCTGGGAATCTTATTACTCTAGTTGAAAAATCTTTACCTAATATACCTTTTAACGTTTGATTACATTTATCTACATCTGTCATAAAGTTATTCACATCTATCACTCTATTAGGATATAGATAATTATAATCATGACTATAAGTATGATTTCCTATTGCATGTCCTTCCCTAGCAGTTCTTCTTAATATTTCTTTTGATTGCTCTGAAAGCTCTGCATTTTTTCCCATTATTAGAAATGTAGCTTTTATCCCATTCTCTTTTAAAGTATCTAATACTTTAGGTGTATTGGTTGTTGATGGTCCATCATCAAAAGTTAAATATGCTACCTTTTTTCCATCTGTACGAACTGGATATTTTATTTCTTCCTTAAGCAATTTTTCTGTTGTATGAAATACTGTTATTGCATCATCAGCATTAGAATCCTTGTCCAATGGAAGATATCCACTATTATCTAAACTTAATGCTTTTGCTTCTTCAGTATCTTTTATACTCTCTTCTTCTATATTATCTTTTGTTTCTATGGCATTATCTATTACTTCTGCTTTGGTATAAATTTTTTCTTGATTACTTTCAAATTTTATCTTTGCAATAACTCCATATGCAATAATACTTATTATAATTGCTGAAACTAGAATAATTCTTTTTTTAGTAACTCTTTTATATCTCTCTCTTCGTTGATATATAATACTTTTTTTTATTTTTTGTATTATCATCTATACATTACCTTCCCCTATTTCAATTATTTTCCAAATATAATTATACAACTTACTAATTACATACTCAAATTAAATTCATAAATAAATATTACAGTTATACATAAATATTCTCCTTCATACTCTACCAAACTGAACACACCTATAATTTAAAAGAGTTTTTCTATTGATATGATACTTTTTAATTTAATATTATTTAATTGTTCTAAATTCAAAACCTTTTTCTTTAAAAACATCTATTATTGATTGTAGTGATTTAACAGTTTCTTCTTTCCCATAAGTATCATGCATTAACACTATAACACTATCAGCATTTTTGCCCAATTTTTCTAAATTTGTTTTTAATTCTTCAACTAATTCATTTGCATTTTTAGGTTTACTGCCTTCTGCATCTCCTGATAAAGTATTCCAATCTATAATTGCATATCCTTTTTCATCCATGCTAGTTCTTATGTTCTCTCTTCCTTTCCATGACCAATATCCCCCCGGAAATCTTATTACTCTAGTTGAAAAATCTTTACCTAATATATTTTTTAAAGCTTGATTACATTTTTCCACATCTGCCATAAAATTATTTTTATCTATTGTTCTATTTGGATATAAATACTTATAATCATGACTATAAGTATGATTTCCTATTGCATGTCCTTCTTTGGCCGTTCTTCTTAATATTTCTTTTGATTGATTCGAATGCTCTGCATTTTTTCCCATTATCATAAATGTAGCTTTTATTTCATTTTCTTTTAGTATATCTAATACTTTAGGTGTATTTGTTGTTGATGGACCATCATCAAATGTTAAATATACTACTTTCTTTCCATCTGTATGTATTGGATACTTCAACTCACCTTTAATTAATTTCTCAGTAACATGAAATAATTCAATAGCATCATCTGCATTTGAATCTTTATCCAAAGGAATATACCCACTGTTATCCATATTATTTTCTTCATTATTTTCTGTAGAAAAATCTTGTACTTCTTCTGCTTTTGTATAAATTTTTTGTTGATCCTTTTCAAACTTAGCCTTTATCATAAAGCTACATGAAATAATAACTATCAATGTCATTATCCCTATAATAAGTTTCTTTTGTACAATTTTTATATTTCTTTTTCGTTTACGGTATACATATCTTTTTTTCAATTTATACATCTCCATATATTTGTATTTTCCCCAATTATACTTTTTTCCAAAAATAATTATACAACTTTTTCTATATATCCTCTATATTTAACAATATAATATATATTACAATTTTATTAACACTCTTACATAAAATAACAATATTTAGATATATATTTTTTAATCATTTCTATAAAAGTTATATAATAAAAAAAGTTATCTTGTAAAAACAAGATAACTCAGAGTGTCGACAAAGTCGACACTCTTTCGTTTTTATAATAAAATATTCTTGGGTGATAAAAATGTTAACAAAGA
>NZ_JANDMF010000104.1:0-2591 GCF_031626875.1 Clostridium sp. SHJSY1 | reverse complement strand
AAATGGGGGAAATAACTAAAAAAAATAATAAAAAAAGGGCATACCCATGGGCTTTATTGAGTTTCCGTGAGTGCTCAGAATATTAAAGGGGGAATAACAAATGATAAAATTTTTACAACGTATAGGAAAATCTCTTATGCTACCAATAGCATGCTTGCCTATAGCAGGAATAATGATGAGACTTGGTCAACAAGACATAATTGATCATTTAGCATTTATACCAATTTTTAAAACAATTTTACCTTTCTTTGCGGCAGCAGGAAATGCTTTATTTGATAATTTGCCATTGTTATTTGCAGTTGGTGTTGCAGTTGGTTTTTCAGATGACCAAAATGGTGCATCTGGACTAGCTGGTGTTATTGCGTATTTAACTCTAACTAATGTAACTAAGCAGTATTGGACTATGAATTATAGTGAAGATGTTGTAACTAATCTTAAAATATCATTTTTAGGTGGAATAATTGCAGGTCTTATTGGAGGAATGGCATATAATAAGTTTAGACATGTTAAACTACCAGAATTTTTAGCTTTCTTTGGTGGAAGAAGATTTGTTCCAATTATGTCAGGTTTAATTGCTTTTGTTATAGCAATACCACTTGGTATGGTTTGGCCTACAATTCAAAATGCATTAGCTAATGCATCAGCAGGAGTTGCAGGAATGGGACCAATAGGTGTAGCTTTATTTGGATTTTTCAATCGTTTATTAATTCCTATTGGACTTCATCATGTTTTAAATTCATTTTTCTGGTTCCAACTTGGAAGCTTTAATGGTGCTAATGGAGATTTAACCAGATTCTTCCAAGGAGATCCAACAGCAGGTCACTTTATGGCAGGATTTTTCCCAGTTATGATGTTTGGGGTCCCAGCAATAGGTCTTGCTATATATTTTGCGGCTAAGAAAGAAAAGAGAAAATCAGTAGCAGGTATGCTTATTTCATTAGCTCTTACAGCATTTTTAACTGGTGTTACAGAACCAATGGAATTCTTATTTATATTCTTATCACCAGTTTTATTAATTGCTCATGCATTATTAACAGCATTATCATGCTTCTTAGTAGATTCTTTTGGAGTTTTGCATGGATTTACATTCTCAGCAGGATTTTTAGATTATGCAATAAACTTTAATTTGTCAACTAAGCCATTGTTAATATTAGTAATAGGATTATTAGTTATAGCACCACTGTATTTTATAATATTCTTAACATTAATTAAAAAATTAAATTTACCAACGCCAGGTAGAGAAGAAGATGATGAAGAAAGTTCTGAAAATATAGGTTCAGTAAATATAGATGGAAGCTTATGCAGGAAATATATAGAATATTTAGGTGGGAAAGAAAATTTAATTAATGTTGATAATTGTGCAACACGCCTAAGATTAGAAGTAAAGGACTCAGATTTAGTAGATGATAAAAAATTAAAATCAATAGGTGCTAAAGGATTTGTAAAAATGAATAAGACTAATATTCAAGTAATAGTTGGAACAAATGTTGAATTTGTTGCAGATGGAATAAAAGATTTATTAAAATAGTAATGTAAAAGAAAGGGAGTAATATTTTATTATGATTCCCTTTCTTTTATTTTATAAATTAATTTCCATTCACACCATAACTTTTTAGGATTTTTTGAATAGTTAAATCTTCTTTCATTCCATCAATTACTTTATTTAAAGCATCCAGTAATGGAGTATCGCTTTTTCTAACTGCTGCAGCGATACTTCCAGGAATTTCAGGTATGTATTCCTTTGATGATAATACTTTTAGATATAGGGTTAGTATTTTTGGAGTTACAATAGCTTCAGATTCTTTAAATAATGCATTTGTAAATGATACTAGTTTTTTGCGTTCATCAGTAATAAACATTCTATCTGCATATCTTTTCCTCCTTTTAATTAGTGTTTTTATTGTGAAACTTAATTATTCATAGTATCTATTTGAAGAGTGATGTTATTTAATGGTAAGATAATGATAAAAATATTCTTATAAAATTTTTTAGAAGAAATGGGTGGAAGTTATGAGTAAGAACTTATTTGAATTTTCAATTTTAACAAATAAATCTCAAGAATTTATAGATATTACATACTTAATTAAGGATGTATTAGAAAAATCTAAAGTTAAGAATGGAATTGCAGTTATTTATTGTCCTCATACAACAGCAGGAATAACTATTAATGAAAATGCAGATTCAGATGTAGTAAGAGATATAATAGTAACTCTTGATAAAGTGTTACCAATAAAAGGTGATTATAAGCACTTTGAAGGAAATTCTCATGCCCATTTAAAATCATCTTATATGGGAATAGAGAAAACACTTATTATAAATGATGGAAAACCACTTTTAGGTATTTGGCAAGGTGTATATTTTTGTGAGTTTGATGGCCCTAGAAATAGAAAAGTGTATATTAAGATTGTAGAAGGGTAGAGAAAAAAGAAGAATTCCAAATAAGACAAGAACTTGCCTTATTTGGAATTCTTTTATTTAATGTTAAAGAAAGCTTTTCTTCCTCTATATTCAGCAACACCTTCTAATTCTTCTTCTATTCTTATTAATTGATTATACTTAGCAACTCTTTCACTTCTTGCTGGAGCTCCTGT
>NZ_JANDMF010000103.1:0-2619 GCF_031626875.1 Clostridium sp. SHJSY1 | reverse complement strand
AACAGATGAAAAAGAAATTAATATTAATGAGTGCATTAATTATAGCATTAAGTAGTTTTACAGGATGTGGTAGTAGTACATCAACAACAGAAAAAAAGATAGAAGAAAAATTGCCATTAACAAAAGAAAATTTGAAAAGTGTCTTCTTAGATTATGAATATAATGTAGTTGCTGAAATAGATGAAGAGGATAAATCTATAGATGCTGAATTTATTAAAAATAATGATGTAGAAAGAGGAAAGGAAAAAGAAGAATTAGATAAAATAGAAATGATACTACATGAAAGATTTGATATAAGGGAGGATGACACAAATAATACAATAAGATGTGTATATGATGGTAGAACTATAGTAAAAAGACATTGGAGTAAAATTCAAATTGGTGAAATACCTTATATATTAGTAAAAAAAGTAGATGGAGTTGTGCCATGTATTAAGTATAAATTGAATAGTGAATTTAATATGTTATCTCCTTATGGAGGGCTAGTAATAAGTGCTAGTGATAAAGAAGATGGAGATATATCAGATAAAATAAAGGTGAAAAATCTTGAAATTTTGAAGGAACTAGGAAAAAATAAAAAATTAATTTATGAAGTAACAGATAGTGATGGAAATACAAGAACTGAAGAGTTTGATGTTGATGTTATTAATTAATGAGTTGTAAATAGAAATATTTAATTTAACACTTGTTCAGCTATGTAAAGTGAGAAAGAACAAGTGTTAAATTTTAATAATTTTTAAAGTATACTTATTGAGGCCTTATGTAAAATTAGTAGTATTTAAAATTGTTAAATAATAAAAAATAAAGAGTCAAAAAAATAGTGGCTTTAGTTACATAAAAAGAAAGGAAGATAGAAAAATGGGAATGAAAGTGAATATAGAAACAGGAGAATTAGTAATTGAGGAAAAGTATGTGGTAAAACCACTAATGACAGTTGAAGAAATAAAAAAATCTAATTTAATAGAATTAATGGATGAAGAAAACAGAGGGTGGTTAGAAAATCGTCCAAGTCATCCAATAGCAATATTTATAGATGTTAATGGTGAGGAAGTAAAGGTTGAATTTGAGATTATTGGAGGAAAATTAGTAATAATTAATATTGTGGTTGATCCTGAAGGAATAGCAGAAGCTTATTATAGTGGAAATCAAGGGAAATTTGATAATATAGTTTCTAAAAATTTACTTTTCATGGTAGAACTTTTTAAAGATAACAAAAATAATGATTATGAATGGGGATATGCTGAATTTAATAATGGAAATAGGACCTATAATGTTAAAACAAAAATAAAATATTTTAGAGGGGTAGTGATATAAATTGCCTAGAAAAGATATTGATTTTGATAAAGATCCTGTACTGTTTAATAGTTATTATCAAGCTTCCAAAAATTATCCTGGAAAAGATTCAGTTGAGGAAGTTACTATTAAAAAAGGAAGCTTGTTTGCTATAGTACAATTAGCTGAACCTAATGGTGGTGGAGATTATTTAATACCAATAGATAAATTCAAAGATTATGAATTAGATGCTGCTGCTTTATGTCAAGCATATCAAGTTGCACCTTTTCATAATGAAAAAACAGGAGAGGTTACATATAAGCCAGAAGCAGGAATATATTTAGCAAACGAAGATATAATAATAGCTGAAGGACCTACCACTGCTAACCCTCAATATGGCTTAGGGGGTGAAGTACAGAATGTTATGCCTCATGGAAAGATTAAAATTCAAGATTCATACCATGATAAGGAAATGAAATCACATCATCCATTAATTCCAATAAATTTAAATAGTTATGAGAGTGAAAAATATATATCGGATGAAGATAAGAGAAAAATATATGATATAAAAGATAAGTATAAAGATAGTATTAATGCTAATGGATGTTTAGATTTGAAAAACATGGAAGTAGATATTGAAGTATATAAAGTCATGGAACAAAAAAATGAATTACATGAAAATTTATTTAAGCAAATAGGTATAATACAGGAATATTCAAAGGAATTGAATGAACCTTCAAGAGATTTAGAATATTTAAGAGATTTGAAAAATCAAATTAATAGGACTAGATCAAGGTTTTTTGAAAATCACTTGGATTTAGAAAATCAAATAAGTGAAGTAGAAAAAAATCCAGAACTAACAAAAACAATGTCAGAGACAGAAAAGGAACATTTGCTTAAGAGTGAAAATTTTTGTCCAGAAGAAATTAAGGATATATTGAAATATATGCAAGAAAAAATGGCAGAACTTGAGTCCAAGTTAACAGATGAAGAAAAGATTAAGTTAAATATTTCAGAAAAAGATTTAAAGTTAGAAGCTACAAAAGATAATAATGATTCAGAAGAAAAGAAGAAAAAAGAAGAGAAACTTAGTGAAATATATAAATATATTACTAGAGAAGGGGCAATTGAAGATTTAGGTTTTAGATCAAGGGTATATATTCCACAAGCAGAACGTATGCCAGAAGCATTACTTTGTAACCTTAAAGCAAAAGATGAGTTAAATAAAGTAATTAGCATAAGTGGTAATGATGAATTTAAGAAATTTTGCAGTAAAGAAATAGAAAAGTTAAATAAGGAAATTGAAAAATTAGATAAAGAGATAAAACCTTCAGATAAGGATTACAA
>NZ_JANDMF010000102.1:0-2915 GCF_031626875.1 Clostridium sp. SHJSY1 | reverse complement strand
TTATTGGTCAAGCCCTCGACCTATTAGTATCAGTCAGCTAAATATGTTACCATACTTACACCTCTGACCTATCAACCTTGTGTTCTTCAAGGGGTCTTACTAGCTTACGCTATGGGAAATCTCATCTTGAGGTGGGCTTCACGCTTAGATGCTTTCAGCGTTTATCCCTTCCCGACTTAGCTACCCAGCTATGCTCTTGGCAGAACAACTGGTACACCAGAGGTCAGTCCATCCCGGTCCTCTCGTACTAAGGACAGCTCCTCTCAAATTTCCTGCGCCCGCGACGGATAGGGACCGAACTGTCTCACGACGTTCTGAACCCAGCTCGCGTGCCGCTTTAATGGGCGAACAGCCCAACCCTTGGGACCTACTTCAGCCCCAGGATGCGACGAGCCGACATCGAGGTGCCAAACCTCCCCGTCGATGTGGACTCTTGGGGGAGATCAGCCTGTTATCCCCGAGGTAGCTTTTATCCGTTGAGCGATGGCCCTCCCACGAGGTACCACCGGATCACTAAGCCCGACTTTCGTCCCTGCTCGACTTGTTGGTCTCGCAGTCAGGCTCCCTTCTGCCTTTGCACTCTACGAACGATTTCCGACCGTTCTGAGGGAACCTTTGGGCGCCTCCGTTACTTTTTAGGAGGCGACCGCCCCAGTCAAACTGCCCACCTAACAATGTCCTGTCACCAGTTTCATGGCATCCAGTTAGAACCTCAGTACTATCAGGGTGGTATCCCAAGGTCGACTCCACCAAAGCTGACGCTCTGGTTTCTCAGTCTCCCACCTATCCTGTACAGACAATACCGAAATTCAATGCTAAGCTACAGTAAAGCTCTACGGGGTCTTTCCGTCCAATCGCGGGTAGCGAGCATCTTCACTCGCACTACAACTTCGCCGGATTCACAGTTGAGACAGTGCCCAAGTCATTACGCCATTCGTGCGGGTCAGAACTTACCTGACAAGGAATTTCGCTACCTTAGGACCGTTATAGTTACGGCCGCCGTTTACTGGGGCTTAAGTTCACACCTTCGCTTGCGCTAAGTGTTCCCCTTAACCTTCCAGCACCGGGCAGGCGTCAGCCCCTATACATCAGCTTTCGCTTTAGCAGAGACCTGTGTTTTTGCTAAACAGTTGCTTGGGCCTATTCTCTGCGGCCTGCCATTCGACAGGCACCCCTTCTCCCGAAGTTACGGGGTCAATTTGCCTAGTTCCTTAACTGTGATTCTTCCGCCGGCCTTAGGATTCTCTCCTCACCTACCTGTGTCGGTTTGCGGTACGGGCACTACTTCTCTCTCTAGATGCTTTTCTTGGAAGCATGGAATCAGATACTTCGGTTCCGTAGAACCTTCCCCATCACGCCTCAGAATTGTTAGAACGGATTTGCCTATTCTAACTCCCTAAACGCTTAGACTAACATCCAATAGTTAGCACATCCTATCCTTCTCCGTCACACCATCGATAATAACGATAATAGTGGTATCGGAATATCAACCGATTGTCCATCACCTACGCCTTTCGGCCTCGGCTTAGGTCCCGACTAACCCTCAGAGGACGAACCTTCCTGAGGAAACCTTAGGTTTTCGGCCTGTGGGATTCTCACCCACATCTCGCTACTAATGCCAACATTCTCACTCGTAATCAGTCCACCGCTCCTTACGGTACGACTTCAACCCGATTACGACGCTCCTCTACCGCTCACGCAAATGCGTGAACCCGTAGCTTCGGTGGTAAGTTTGAGCCCCGGACATCTTCGGCGCAGGATCTCTCGACTAGTGAGCTATTACGCACTCTTTAAATGAGTGGCTGCTTCTAAGCCAACATCCTAGTTGTCTTAGAAATCCCACATCCTTTTCCACTTAACTTACACTTTGGGACCTTAGCTGACGATCTGGGCTGTTTCCCTTTTGACCACGGAACTTATCTTTCGTAGTCTGACTGCCGAACTTATAGTATGTGGCATTCGGAGTTTGATAAGGTTCGGTAAGCGCTATGCCCCCTAGCCCATTCAGTGCTCTACCTCCACTACTCACATTCGACGCTAGCCCTAAAGCTATTTCGAGGAGAACCAGCTATCTCCGAGTTCGATTGGAATTTCTCCGCTATCCACAGCTCATCCCATGGTTTTTCAACACCAACGTGGTTCGGTCCTCCACGGGGTTTTACCCCCGCTTCAACCTGGCCATGGATAGGTCACCCGGTTTCGGGTCTACGGCATGCAACTAGTCGCCCTATTAAGACTTGGTTTCCCTTCGGCTCCGTACCTTAAGTACTTAACCTTGCTACATACCGTAACTCGTTGGCTCGTTCTACAAAAAGCACATCATCACCCTCATAAGGGGCTTTGATCGGTTGTAGGCACACGGTTTCAGGTTCTATTTCACTCCCCTCCCGGGGTTCTTTTCACCTTTCCCTCACGGTACTGCTTCACTATCGGTCATCAGGTAGTATTTAGCCTTGGGAGGTGGTCCTCCCTGCTTCCCACAAGGTTTCACGTGTCTCGTGGTACTCTGGATCAGAACTTGATCATTATAATTTTCACTTACGTGGCTATTACACTCTATGGCTCAACTTTCCAGTTGTCTTCAATTAATCATAATTTCTCGTTATGTTCTGTCCGCAACCCCAAAGATAAATCTTTGGTTTGGGCTCTTTCCTTTTCGCTCGCCGCTACTAAGAAAATCGATTTTTCTTTCTCTTCCTCCAGGTACTTAGATGTTTCAGTTCCCTGGGTTTACCTTCATATAGCTATTTATTCACTATATGATACATGGGGTTTCCCATGTGAGTTTCCTCATTCGGAAATCTTCGGATCTCTGGCTATGTGCGCCTACCCGAAGCTTATCGCAGCTTATCACGTCCTTCATCGGCTCCTGATGCCAAGGCATTCACCATGCGCCCTTTGTAGCTTGACCTATC
>NZ_JANDMF010000101.1:0-3719 GCF_031626875.1 Clostridium sp. SHJSY1 | reverse complement strand
TTTGTTAACATTTTTATCACCCAAGAATATTTTATTATAAAAACGAAAGAGTGTCGACTTTGTCGACACTCTGAAAGTTGGCTAATTTTTAGCCAACTTTTTTTATAGTTTTTTTCTAATTTTATTTAATTCATTAAAACAGTAATTTATTATATCACTTCTTTTTATTATCCCAATGAAAATCCCATTATCATCTACTACAGGAACAAAATTCTGATTAACGGCTAGGTTTATTAAACTTTCTATATCTGCATTAATTAAAACACTTTTGTGATAAACTCTCCTTGAAATCTCACTTACTTTCACAGACTCAGTATTTTTAAAATTCAAATCTGGAGTATTCTTTAGTTTCCATAACAAATCTCCTTCTGTTATAGTTCCAACATATTTCCCATTTTTATCAATAAGAGGTATCGCTGTATATCCGTGACGTTCCATCCTCTCCATAACTTGTCTCATTGTTCCATCAATACTTTCACAAACTACTTCATTTTTAGGTGTAAGAAAAAATGCTATATTCATAATTCTCTCCTCTTTTTCTAGTATATTGTTTTTGACTCAATCATAACTTCACGGTTGAAATATCTATAGCTTGTCCGCTGTAACAACATCATAGACCGCTCTAGAAATTTTAGCTATATTTTCTCGTCCTTCTTCCATCATCCCTTTTGAATAAATGCATAATATGTATGGTCTCTTAGCATATACTATAGCTATATCATTAACATAAGTCTCATAATCACCAATCTTATGAGCAACTATGCTCTTTGGTATGTACTTATCTATTCTATCATGAGCATTAGTATTTAGCATTATTTCCGCTATATTTCTATATTCTTTGTTTATGTCAGATTCATTATATATCTTCTTTAAAAGCATACAACTTTGCTTTGGAGTAATAAAATTATTATCATTCTCCATTGCTACTCCAGTAGCACTTGAGATAAATTCAGGAACATCTCCTACTGATCTTCTAAGCATAGCTGTTGCTATATTATCTGATTCCTTTATCATATATTCAAGTAATTCTTCTACTGAATATTCATCACCTCTTGAAACTTTCCCCTGTAATGATCCAGATCCACCACTATAATCTGATAACTCATATTGAATCTTTGTATCTCTAGTAAATTGATTGCTAGTAATTTTATCTGCAGCCATCATTGCTATTGGTACTTTGATTGTACTTGCTGCATGAAATGCAGTATCAGCATTTAATGTATATTGTGTATCTGTTGTTAGATCATAATACATAATTCCATAATACTTACTATTTTTTCCTAGTAATTGATTAACCTTTTTAGATATGGAATCAATACGTTTTTGAGCAGCCTGGACCACTTTAGTTTCTTGATTCTTTTTTTCATTTTGTTTCAGCTTGAAATCCTCTAATTCCTTCGCTTCTGCTTTGTTATTTGCATCAATAGATTTTTGTGCTTTAGTATCTATAATATTGCTATCAATTGCTACTGATACACCTAATGAAACTATGATAGTAGAAATCAAAACAGTTATGACTTTTTTATAATCTTTATCATTAGTTTCATTTTTCGTTTTATACTCTTCATCTTGCCTCTCATCTTTTCTCTTCAGTTTCATTACCATCACCCTCACCGTTTATTTATTTCTATTTATTAATTTCTATTCCAGCAAGTTTCATCAAATATACTGCATTTTGAGTGGTACTTTTTCCTCTTCTTAATTTATAATCGAAATTTATTTTGTTTTCAACATAGTATTCTCTAAAATTATAGTTATCTATTTCCTTCATTTCTTCTTCCAAGTCGCATAATTCTAAATCATGAGTTGATAGCAATCCCATTGCTTTATTTTCTATAAGCTGTTTTACAAGTACTGTTGCTCCTGTATGTCTATCTTTTGAATTTGTCCCTTTAAATATTTCATCTAATAAGAAAAATACTTTTTCGCCTCTCTTACATGCTTCTATAAGTAGTTTTATTCTTAATATTTCTGCATAGAATGAAGATATACTTTCTTCTAGGTTATCCTTAGTTCTCATACAAGTATATATATTCATTATACTGCATTTAAAGTTTTTTGCAGAACATGGTGCTCCAATATATCCTAAAATTAGATTTATTCCTACAGTTCTTAAGAAAGTACTCTTTCCTGACATATTTGAGCCTGTAATAAGTGTAACTTGCTTTGGTTTTCTTAACTCATAACTATTAGCTACAGCTCTATTACCTATTAGTGGATGGCTAATTTCTATCCCTGTAACTGAAGCTTCTTCTGTAATCTCTGCAAAACACCATTCTTCATGATCAAAGCTTAAATTAGAAATACTAGCTAATGCATCAAATTCACCCATAACTTCAAGCCATTTTTCAATTTTTGAACCATTTAATTTTCTCCACTTATTTAAATTGAACAATATAAATACATCCGCAAATAATAATACATTTAAAATAAAGAAATATGCATTTCCTGCTGAATCACCAATCCAATCAAGTAAGTTAGAAAGTTTTTTCATTTCATCTTTACACAATAAACTTGTATTATCTTCAAGTTTTTCTTTTAAACTATTTAAATAATCACTTTCAAATTTTTCATCTTCTATAAGTGTTAAAATATTTGAATAAGCCTTGACACTATTTTTTATGGAATTAAATAGATCTATTACTTCATTTCTATCCTTTGTTAACACTTTTATCACTGCATAGTTTATCATAAAATTAAGTATTATAAAAGAAATAGGGATAACTTTTATTATTGCCAGAAATACGCTTACCATTGTAATTAATATAAATATACATGAAATTCCAACTCTAACACTATCTCCACTAGAACTTTCTTTTCCCCACTTAATAAGTTCTTCCAATTCTTCTCCCTTTTTCTTCTTAAATGTTGCACTTACATATAACTTCTGTCTCCACTCAATCTTTTCACCAAGTTCTTTAATTGCTATTTGTCTTTCTTTAACTAAATTTTTATCTGGTAATTCTGCTAAAGAAAGTATTTGCCCAAGTTTTCTTCTACCACTAAGTGTTCTAGTAGTATTTATCATTTGAAACAAAGAATTCTTCCCAAATATGTCTAAATCTTCTGCAAAAGCATGATTTTTTTCTAGTAACTCTTCCCCCATATCTTCAAACTCTTTATACTCTCCATTTAGCCTTTTTAATCCTTTTTCATTAAATTCTAATGCTAATTCAATCTTCTCTTTCTTTTTGATAACCTTACCATGGAAAAAAGCTACAGTTAAAAAAATCAACATCATTACCGCAAATACTAATCCTGCAATAAATATTCCTTGTCCTTTATAACTTCTATAGGATAAATACAAACCTCCTATCAAAATTACAAGTCGACTCCACCCAACTACTTCTATAATTTTATTTAAGCTAGCTATTTCAGTTCTGCCTTTTTCTATATTCTGGTTATAAAATTTCTCTGCTTTACTCATATACTACCTCACTTTTCTTTATAATTATAAGATATCACATTCTATATAAAAATCCAACACATCCTATAAATTTCCTTTTTAATTGATAGTTAAAGTTCATAATTAGATTTTCTTAATGAAATTCTTTTAGAACTTATAACTTATTTTTCCATCCCTCATAGACCTTTATCCTTAATTATATATTTTCAATTAAAAAAGCATCTCTTACGAGATGCTACAGAGTGTCGACAAAGTCGACACTCTTTCGTTTTTATAATAAAATATTCTTGGGTGATAAAAATGTTAACAAAGA
>NZ_JANDMF010000100.1:0-3733 GCF_031626875.1 Clostridium sp. SHJSY1 | reverse complement strand
TCACTCCTTTTTATATCTCGTGTACACGCTTGTACACGGCTTGATTTTACTTATTTTATATATGGGTTACATATAAACGATGTAACCCATATTAACTTTTTAATTTCTAGTCTTCTAAATCATATTTTCATATAATTTGCCTCTAAGAACTTCTAATTGTTCTTTAAGTCTTCTATTTTCATATTCCAATTCTTTAATTTTTTTGTCTTTAGCCATTATAATAATATCTTTTGATTTATCAGTTTTATCATAATTAAGTCTTTGTCTTATAGCTTTTTCGGTTTGTTTATCTCTAAGTTCTTCAATTCTTTGTCTAACTTCTTGATTATTGTAAAGAAAAGGCTTTGATACACCACTTAAATTGCACACAGTATTAAAATTTATTTTCTGTTCGCTAAGCGATAGCTCACGGATAGCTTTATCTACTTTCTCTAAAGTTACTTGTGTTCTTTTTCTTGCACATTCTCTTATTCCATCAGTATTATTAGCCATCTTAAGCTTCCTCCCTTGATTTACCATTTTTATGAATGATTTTTTGTTCTCTAACTCTTTCAAGTGTATCTTCTAACAATCTCAAATATGTTTTATTCTTTTCAGCCCAAAGCTCTCTACCACATCTTTCACTAATATCAATTTGCTTTTTAACACTTTCGATTTCTTCCTCATATTCAGGAATATTCTCAACGGTAGTACAAAAACTTCCACAAGTTAAGCAATGATTCATTTGTTGTTTACAAGGTGTTTTAGAAGGTTTAAAACATACTCCAAAAGGTACTCTAACAGCATCTAAATTCTTTTTAACATACTCATATCGAATCAAATTTTCACCTTCATCAGAATGCAAATCTACTTTTTCAAGTTCATTGGTTTTGCTATCAACTTTAAATAAGTCTAAGTCCTCAGTATTCTTCCATTTTTCATAAAGAACATTTTCTGTTACAGTTGCATAATGAACTGTCATTTGAAGGCTCTGATGTCCTAAAATTTGTTGTATAATACTTATTCCCATGCCTTGTTCAACATACTCTTTAGCCCTTGTATGACGTAGCGAATGTAATCTAAAATGATATAATTCACCATTAACATCTCTAATGTCTTTTTGTTTAATTAATCTCTCAACTGTTGTTAGTAAATTTAGCTTCGCCAACGGCTTTCCTTTAAGTTTTCCTTCATAAATATTAAACAAATATTTTTTAGGATTATTTTCTTCTGTACTTAATTCTTTAGCTTTATCAATAGCCTTTTGAACCATTTCAGCTACCTTATCTCTTATTGGAATTTTAAGTTGTGCTATACCCGTTTTAGTTATTTCACCACAAAGATAATAATTATAAGTTTTTTCTTTGTTATTCCATGTTTGCTCTAAACAATTATCATATCTGAGATTCAATATATCAGTTCCACGCCAACCCGTTTCACGAAGTAAAATATAAATAGGAATAAACTGTGGTCTATCTAAATCCGTGATGTTATTATCTAATTGCTTTAAAATAGGTTCTGGAACAAATTTAACTCTTTTTATTACATCCCTATCTAATTCTCTTCTTGGAATATCATCCTGAAATATTAAAAATGATACTTCTTTTTTAGGAGCTTTTTCATACTGAGCCATTTGAATATACTCTAAAAATGTTCTTATAAAACTTACATATTTTGAGTTTTCTGTTCTATTCTTACCTTTTCTATCGTTACCTATATAGTATAGATACCTCTCTATATCATTCCTGTTAAGATTCTCAACAAATCCATCACTATAGCCACTTGAATAAAAATATTTAAAGAAATATGTAATATATTTTAATGTGTTGCTGCAAGTAGACCAATTTTTCTTCGTTATGATTGTTCTAAAATATTTTTTTACAGTTTCTCTATAGTCTATAGGTATAGAATTAAAATTAATAGCATTATATGTTCCATGACTTGCTCCACTTGCAGATATTTTAACTCCTTTAATATTCTTTGAATACCATATATCTTTTTCAGTTTCCTCTCTATCATCATAAAAATCTTTAATAAAATCTAATAAAGAAGTCAAAAAACTAATATTTTTGTTTCCGAAGTTATTTGTAGACAATCCCTTTGAATTCAAAAGAAAAATCCATTTATTAAACAACTTTTTTCTATCTACTGTTGCTAATGAATTTTTATCATATAATATCGCAAAGTACTTAATTAATGTAGATATTCTAACTATGTTGGAAATCGAAGTTAGTTTATTCTTAAAACTATAAATAAAAAAATATTTAACCTCCATTTTTAGATTATTGTTTTTAATATACGTAAAATCTATAAATCTATTTGTATATACTAATTTGCCATAGAAACACTCTTTAGTTAAATCCCATTTATCACTTTCTAACCAATATCCATCATCTTGCTTTAAATACTCAATAATTTCCTCATACTTACTTTGTTGATTCTTTATCTCTTGTATATTCATACTACTTATCTCCTTCGTTATAAATATCTAAATTTAGATTAGGTTGAGTTTTTTCAAACTCTTCCGTAATTTCTTTATCCGAAGGATGTATATAAGTTTGTAAAGTAGTATAAATATTTTTATGACCAGCTCTTATTCTTAACAATTCGGGTTGCCAATTAGCCATTCTAAGAGTAGTCAGTGATGTATGCCTAAACATATGTGGTCTAACATATATCCCTGTTTTCTTTTTTAATGTTCTAAACAAATTATTAACATCTGAATAGTTCATTGCCTTACATCTATGGTCGCCATGTACTTTTATAAATACATGGTTAGTTTCAACTTCTTCAGTATGATATTCAGCTATATATTCCATAAACATATCAATTAAATTCTGGGATATATCTATTCTTCTTGGACTTGAAACTGTCTTTATTTCAGCATAGTTCTCAAGCTCTCCCCGGTCTTTAACATCAATCACCATATCACTAATATCAAAGTCTTCAATCCATAATGACAAGGCTTCGCCGATGCGTATGCCAGTTTCATATAATAAATTTAAAAGAAACTTATCTCGAAAGTTATTACAAGTATTTATAAGTATTGTTATTTCTTCTTTGGTTAAAGTTTTAGGTTTGTATTTTGGAACTTTAAGCCTTAATATATTACTTGTAACTTTCTTTTGTTCATGTGCTATTCCATATAGAAATCCTTTAAAATTTCTACTTGGGGCTGATACAAACTTTTTAAGTCTGTCTGATATATTATTGCTATATTCCTCATGTCTTAAAATATAGTCATAAAACATTAAAACAGTATTTATAACAATGTTTATTGTTCGTGCACTTCTTACTGAATCTACTTTGTTAGTTGGTATTACCTTTAAGCTTTTATAAGGATTCTGTAACCAATTCACAAACAAAGCTAAATCATCAATAGTTATTTCTTGAAAATCTAATTCTCTTTGCTCCAAATATTCAAAATACAACTTCAAGTGTTGACAATACATTCTCAAAGTATTTCTTGCATATTTGGTGTTATCTTTAAATCTTATAAACTTTAATACTGGTTCTATAGGCAACCCCATATCATCGGCTACGAAATATCTTTCTTTATCATCTTCTGTTTTTACCTTCACTACTTCCATATCGCTTAATACACTCCTATGATTTATTCTAATCATAGGTTTTACCAAAACAACTTCAATTATTACAATATTTTTTATTGTAATTTAAGCTTATTTTCATATAAAAGTAGTTCGTAAAATACTATAAATACTATCTAATTTCCTACACTAGATTTCTTTTTAAT
>NZ_JANDMF010000099.1:0-3735 GCF_031626875.1 Clostridium sp. SHJSY1 | reverse complement strand
AAAAATCTAGTGTAGAAAAATAGATAGTATTTAAAGTATTTCATGAACTACTTTTATAGAAAAATAAACTTAAATTACTATAGAAATTGTTGTAATAATTTAAGTTATTTAAGTAAAACCTATGATTAGAATAAATCATAGGAGTGTATTAAGAGATATGGAAGTAGTAAAGGTCAAAACAGAAGATGATAAAGAGAGATATTTTGTAGCTGATGATATGGGGTTGCCTTTAGAACCAGTATTGAAGTTTATAAGATTTAAAGACAATACCAACTATGCAAGAAATACTTTGAGAATGTATTGTCAACACTTGAAATTGTACTTTGAGTATTTGGAACAAAGAGAATTAGATTTTCAAGAAATAACTATTGATGATTTAGCTTTGTTTGTGAATTGGTTACAAAATCCTTATAAAAGTTTAAAAGTAATACCGACTAACAAAGTAGATTCAGCAAGAAGTGCAAGAACTGTAAACATTGTTATAAATACTGTTTTAATGTTTTATGACTATATTTTAAGACATGAGGAATATTGCAATAATATATCAGATAGACTTAAAAAATTTGTATCAGCTCCAAGTAGAAATTTTAAAGGATTTTTATATGGAATAGCTTATGAACAGAAGAAAGTCACAAGCAATATATTAAGACTTAAAGTTCCAAAGTATAAACCTAAAACTTTAACTAAAGAAGAAATAACAATACTTATAAATACCTGCAATAACTTTCGAGATAAGTTTCTTTTAAATTTGTTATATGAAACTGGCGTACGCATCGGCGAAGCCTTGTCATTATGGATTGAAGACTTTGATATAAGTGATATGGTAATTGACATCAAAGACCGAGGTGAACTTGAGAACTATGCTGAAATAAAGACAGTTTCAAGCCCTAGAAGAATAGATGTATCCCAGAATTTAATTGATATGTTCATGGAATATATAGCTGAATATCATACTGAAGAAGTTGAAACTAATCATGTATTTATAAAAGTACATGGCGACCATAGATGTAAGGCAATGAACTATTCAGATGTTAATAATTTGTTTAGAACATTAAAAAAGAAAACAGGGATATACGTTAGACCACATATGTTCAGGCATACATCATTGACTACACTTAGAATGGCTAATTGGCAACCCGAACTGTTAAGAATAAGAGCCGGTCATAAAAATATTTATACTACTTTACAGACCTATATACATCCTTCAGATAAAGAAATTACGGAAGAGTTTAATAAAACTCAGCCTAATCTAAATTTAGATATTTATAACGAAGGAGATAAGTAGTATGAATATACAAGAGATAAAGAATAAACAGAGTAAGTATGAGGAAATTATTGAGTATTTAAAGCAAGATGATGGGTATTGGTTGAAAAATGATAAGTGGGATTTAACTAAAGAATTTTTTGTGGGTAAGACCATAAAGCGTACTAGAAATATTAACTTTTCAAATATAAATAACGAGTTCTTAAAAAATGAGTTGAAATTCTATATTATTTATAATTTTAAAGAAAACTTACTAAAAGACTCATATATTGTATGTTTATCAACCACACTAAAACACTTTGGTAGTTTTCTTAATAGCTATTATTTGAAATATAAAAGTTTTAATGATATAGATAATAATAACTTTAAGTTTAAATTTAAGAGTTATCTTGTAAATATAGGGTTTAAGATATTAGACAAAGGAAAGGTTAGTTCCTATGAGATGAACAACATACCATATGTTGTAGATTTTATAAAAGACTTTTATGATAATAGAGAAGAAACTGAAAAAGATATATGGCATTCAAAAAATATTAAAGGTGCT
The DNA here is from genome assembly GCF_031626875.1 of Clostridium sp. SHJSY1. Lineage (NCBI taxonomy): Bacteria > Bacillati > Bacillota > Clostridia > Eubacteriales > Clostridiaceae > Clostridium > Clostridium sp. SHJSY1. Next base: position 1,927 of record NZ_JANDMF010000099.1, on the reverse strand, counting down.
AAAATTCCTGCAAGTGGAACTAAGGGTGGTGAGGCATCGTTAAACTTCAATTATATTCCTATTTATTATAGGAATACAGTTAAAAACTATTTAAAAACTATAATAACTAAAAAGAGTTGGAGTCATTGTTATAATATATTAATATATTTAAGATGTTTTTTTGATTATTTTTATTCAAATAAATATAAAGATGGATTTGTAGAAAATTTAAAAAGGCAAGATATAGAAAATTTTATTTTTAGTTTTAATAATAAAAGAAAAGGAAAAAGCAAGGATGAGTCTAACAAATATACTTCTCAAATAAGAACATTTTTAGAATATATTCAAATGGCTCAATATGATAAAGCTCCTAAAAAAGAAGTATCATTTCTAATATTCCAAGATGATATTATAAAACAAGAAAATAAAAATGACCAGCGTAAAAGAACTAAATTCATTCCAGAACCCATATTAAAACAGTTAGATAATAATATTACGGATTTAGATAGACCACAATTTATACCTATTTATATTTTACTTCGTGAAACGGGTTGGCGTGGTACAGATATATTAAATCTTAGATATGACAATTGTTTAGAACAAATATGGAATAGTAAAGAGCAACAGTATAACTATTATCTTTGTGGAGAAATAACCAAGACTGGCATAGCACAATTAAAAATACCTATAAGAGATAAAGTTGCTGAAATGGTTCGAAAAGCTATTGATAAAGCTAAGGAATTAAGTACAGAAGAAAATAATCCTAAGAAATATTTATTCAATACTTATGAAGGAAAACTCAAAGGTAGACCGTTAGCGAAGCAAAATTTATTATTAACAATTCAAAGGCTTATTGAACAAAAAGATATTAGAGATGTTAATGGTGATTTATATCATTTTAGGACACATTCTTTAAGACATACAAGAGCCAAAGAGTATGTAGAGCAAGGGATGGGAATAAGTATTATACAACAAATTTTAGGTCATCAGAGCCTTCAAATGACAGTTCATTATGCCACAGTGACAGAAAACGTTCTTTATGAAAAATGGAAGAATACAGAGGACTTAGACCTATTTAAGGTAGATACCAAAACTAATGAACTTGAAAAAATTGATTTACATTCTGACGAGGGTGAAAATTTAATTCGATATGAATATGTTAAGAAGAATTTAGATGCTGTAAGAGTACCTTTTGGAGTATGTTTTAAGCCAGATAAATTTATATGTAAGCAACAAATGAATCATTGTTTAAATTGTGGAAGCTTCTGTACTACAACCGAGAATATTCCTGAATATGAGGAAGAAATCGAACACGTTAAAAAGCAAATTGATATTAGTGAAAGATGTGGTAGAGAGCTTTGGGCTGAAAAGAATAAAACTTATTTAAGATTATTAGAAGATACATTGCAAAGAATTAGAGAACAAAAAATCATTCATAAGAATGGTAAGTCAAGGGAGGAAGCTTAAGATGGCTAATAATACTGATGGAATAAGAGAATGTGCTAAAAGAAGAACACAAGCAACATTAGAGAAGGTAGATAAAGCTATCCGTGAGCTATCGCTTAGCGAACAGAAAATAAATTTTAATACTGTCTGTAATTTAAGTGGTGTATCAAAGCCTTTTCTTTACAATAATCAAGAAGTTAGGCAAAGAATAGAAGAACTTAGAGATAAACAAACCGAAAAAGTAATAAGGCAAAGACTTAATTATGATAAAACTGATAAATCAAAAGATATTATTATAATGGCTAAAGATAAAAAGATTAAAGAATTAGAATATGAAAATAGAAGACTTAGAGAACAATTAGAAGTTCTTAGAGGAAAATTATATGAAAATATGATTTAAGGGATTAGAAATTAAAAAATCAATATGGGTTGCATGGTTTATATGTAACCCATGCATAAAATAAGTAAAGTCAAGCCGTGTACAAGCGTGTACACGAGATAT
>NZ_JANDMF010000098.1:0-3961 GCF_031626875.1 Clostridium sp. SHJSY1 | reverse complement strand
AAAAATGGATGGTAAGAATGAAAGGAGGATTTAGTGGGAGTTTGGTACTTACAATACACTCTCTCACTAAAGATAAATTATGAAAAATGTTGAAGCGGATTTAGTAGTAATGGGAAGTGGACTCGCTGGATTATCTGCAGCTGTAACAGGTGTAAAAAAAGGTTTAAAGGTTGCAGTGTTTGAAAAGAGGCCATTCCAAGGAGGTGGAGTTTCTAACACACCAATGATGACCTGTGCAGTAAGGAAAAACGATGAATATAGAGATAAAGCTTTTAAAATCCATATGAATTATACTAATTGGAATGCAAATCCAGCAGTTGTTCGTACATGGATTAATAACTCTTATCGTATACCTACTTTCATAGAGGATTTAGGCATTAAGTTTGAAAAAGTAGTGCAAGTTCCTCTTGAAAAGTTAGGAGTAGAGAGAGGATATGAAGGTGGATTTCCAAATGCCTATAACATTGGAGATATATATTACTTTAAAGCTAGAGGTAAAGGACATGGAGCCGCCATTATATGCAAGAGAGCAGCAGAAAAATTTAGAGAACTTGGTGGAGAAATATACTTTAATACTCCAATTAAAAGTTTTATAAAAGAAAATGATAAAGTAACAGGTGCCATAGCTACAGATAAAGATGGAAATGAAATTAAAATATCAGCAAAAGCTATAATTGTGGCCTCAGGAGGTTTTAGTAATAATCCTGAATTAATAAAAAAATATACTGGTCATACATACACTAATAATAATTGCGATAATGGTGGAAATGTTTTATTTAATACTTTTCCTAACGCACAAATGACTGGTGATGGGCAAATGGCTGTTTGGGCTATAAAAGGTGCTAAAGGGGCTATGGGGATTAATGGACACAACCTTGTACCTGGACCTGGAATAATGGGTAACAGTGGATGGATAGTATTTAACGAAACCAGAACAATGCAGGAACAGCCTTATTTATGGGTAAATCAACTAGGTCAACGTTTTATTAATGAAGAAATGTCAAATGATCATATGACTATGGGAACAGCTATAGCTAATCAAAAAGGTAAATGTGCATATATCATATTTGATGAAAACACAGTAAAACATATGGAAGAAGAAGGCTTAGATTATATATATCACATTTTTCCAGCTGAAAAACTTCATAATGTACATGAACAATTTGAAGAACTAATTAATGTTAAGAGAAATAATCATGTTTTTCTTGCAGATACTATTGAGGAATTGTGTGAAAAGACAGAAATTAACTATGAAAATATGAAAGAAACTATTCTTAATTATAATAGTTATTGTGAAAATGGTCATGATGAAGAATTCGCAAAGAATCCATCTTTCTTAAGACCTTTAAAAAATTCTAAATTCTATGCTATGCGTGTATTTAAAGGTGGATATCAAGCTATGGGTGGAATTAAAATTAATGGAAAATGTGAAGTATTAGATAAAGAATATTCAGTTATAAAAGGTCTATATGCAGCTGGCGATTGTGCTGTTGGTGAAGTTTTTGGTAATCCCCCAATAGGTGGTATTGGAATGACTACTGTGAGCTTTTCACAAGGTTTTGCTTCTGCAGATGAAGCTTGTAAATATAAATAGGAGTGATAAAGTATGAAAATAGAAATTAAAGATTTTTGTATTAGATGTGGTTTGTGTGAAGACTTGCATCCTAAATTATTTAAACTTAATGAAGTTGAAGATAAAATAGATATTAGATATGATAAAGTTCCAGATGAACTTATAGATGAAGCAAAAAAAGCTGCGACTGATTGTGCAGTTACTGCAATATTTTTAAGGCAAGGGGTATAACATGTATGAATATAGCAACACGAAAAGAACTAACTATTAAAGAAAAGAAATATAGCTACTCTAAATATTATAACTTGGACATGACACCGATTCCAGTAGAAAAGCTAGAAATTTTAAAAAATGGACCAATAGATTCAAAAAAAGTATTAAAAATTCATGATAGAAATGATTTGCTTAAAGAAGGCTATCTTGAATGTGAAGTTGGGTATTGCATAATGGAAGAGGGTACTGGATTTTTGGCTAACAAAACATTTATGCAAGGTGTTACAGTTGAAATGTTTGAATGGTGGTTTGCTTGGCACTCATTAGAGGATTTAAGATATAGAATTTGGGATCCAGAAGACCATTTTTATGCTAGAACACAGAACAGAAAAAAGGTTCTTAATAAATCACTTCCTATGAGAGAAAGAACTTGGGGGACTAAGCATATTGTACTAGAAGATATAGGACCGGGACCAGATGATTTAATTCTAGAATTTGAATCTCCAGATATTTTTGGCTACGATTTAGGGAAGGTTGGAAGTGATTCCTGTGGATCAATGATGTGTGCTAATGGGCATGGGCCAGAGCCAGGTAAAGGAGCATCAGCCTTTATGACACATATGATTAGAGAAGTTGATGGTGGAAGTGAACTAAGAAGCCGTTTCTGGATTGGATATCAAATTATAAATGGACAGCCTGTAAAAGTTATTCCTGATGGAATGTCAGTACCAATTGAAACGGTTAAGGGGTTATTTGCACATAATCTTAAAGAGTTTACCCATTTAGCAACAATATTACCTAAGGTATATGAAGAGGAAAAAGATAATTTTTGATTATGAAAATGAGATATGAAGTAATAACATTAGTATTTTTCGGAAATATATAAATAGATAAAAATAGGAACCGCATTCTATATTATTACGGTTCCTATTACTTTATTTTTTATTAATTTCAATTGTAGAAAAGTTTAACTTTTTGTACTTAACAAATTTTTCTTTTACAATAGCTAAGTTTTCTTTAGTATAGAAACCACCTTGTGTATGAGAAATTTCATCTAAGTGAGCTTTTATTCCTTCAGAAGTAGTACGATCACGGCATAGACCATTTTCTGCAATTACAAATTTCCATTTTCCATCTTTAGTTTTTTCTAAATCGCCACCTGCACCACAAACTTGACATTCGATTGGGAACTGTAGTCCATCCCATTGAGGTTCTCCAAGTATTAAAGCATTAGAGTGACAGTTTGGACACCAACCCATATCTTTGTCTCCAAGCCAAGTTCTTTCTTTTATTGGTGTAGTTAATGATTTCATGATATTTTCCCCAACTTTATGAGCGCGAATAATCATATTGTCGTGAAGTAGACATTGCTTAGGTGCTCCAGCACGAGCAGCTAAATACATATCGATAATTTTAAAGTCAGTTGTAAAAGCTGTTGCTTGTATACCTTCTAGAGCCATGGATTGCCATGAACGAGTAGAACCACCAACTGAAATTATAGCTCCAATTCTATCCTTATGTTCAATTACACCAATAGCTTCTAAAAATGAAGTGGCATAAGCTAAACTTCTTTGCATGAATTTTAAAAAGGTTGCACTAGGCATTAAATCATATGTTGGAACTGAAAAAATGACAGCATCTTGTTTTAGCATAATATCCATAATTGCTTTTTTGTCATCTTTCTCATCTAAAGTGCATCCAATATATTTGCCATCAGTCATTGCATGGGTACAAGCAGTGCAGCCTGTACAATCTAGAATTTTATAATCTCTCAAATTAATCATTTTCACTTCTGCACCCTGTTCTTTACATGCAAGTAATGCTTCTTTAAGTAAAATTTCTGAATTTGAATTTTTTCTTCCTGCTGTTATACCTAATACTTTATAATTCATAATAACATCTCCTCATTGTATTTAGTAGATTTAAATCATCTATTTTAGTGGAAAGATAATTTTTTATACTATTTAAACAATATAATTTCTTTGTTACACTTAAATAAATGGACCTATTTTAGGTTAACATGTATTAATTGGGAATTCATCAGAGATAATTAGGAAAATCTTGAGATATAAAGGTGGGAATTTTAGAGATTTTTCTAATCGAGTAGTCACGAAAACTAATTTCTATAATTCTGATTTAATATAATTATTAGATTCAATTGAATATTTCAGTTAT
>NZ_JANDMF010000097.1:0-4244 GCF_031626875.1 Clostridium sp. SHJSY1 | reverse complement strand
TGGAGAAACAACGGATTTAGTTCCCAAAGAAGAGTTATTAGAAGAAGGAATAGAAACAAAGAAGAATGTATTGAAAGATAAAAAGAATATTCAAATTTTGATTATAATAATAATTGTTGTAGGCTTATTTAGTATTTATAAGTTTTTATACAGTAAGTATAATACTAGAATTATACTAGAACAATATTGCAACTATTTAGTTAATAAGGATTATGAGAATGCCTATAAAATGCTTTATAATACTGATAATGATTTTATGAGTGAAGAAATGTTTGAAAAATCACTTAAAGATGTAGATTTTAGTGGATACAGCATAAAGGAATATAGTAAAAGAGATAACAAAGATGAAAAGATAGAAATAAATGACACTACATATGAAATACAAGTTAATGGATTTACTTATATTGCAGAAGTTTCACCAAAAGGAAGTAAGAATCCCATATTAAAAGATTATAAAATTAATGCAAAAAATTTAGCAATTAAGGATTGGAATTTTACTGTACCAAAGGGGACAGAGATTTTTGTAAATGACAAAAAGGTTAATGGGATTATTGAGACATCTATTGATACAAGTCATGTTCCTGTGGAGTTTTCCATCAAATATGAACCGGAATCTGAAACATATAAAATAGGTGGTATGTTTAAAGGTAAGTGCAATATAACTTTTAAGTTAGATAGTACTGAAGATATAGTTAAAAATGATGTACAAGCGGGATATCAAATAAGCAAAGTGAGTTTAAATTTCAAACAAAAGAAGGAACTTACAGAAGAATTAACAAATCAAACTAAAAAATTTTTAGAGGCTTATTATAATAAAACTGACATGACAGATCTCATAATTAGTAACAGTGACATAATTGAAAAAGTTAGAGCTCAAGAAAATTTGTATAATTCAACAGGGAAAAGTATTAATATGAAAGATGATATAGTTTTACAAAATACAGCTATAGATGATAATGCACATGCTTCAATATGTTTTATGTTTACAGAAAATTATACATCAACATATTATAATGGAAGTAGAACTGTTAGTAAGGTAAAAACAATATATTTTAAAAAGGAAAATCACAAATGGCTTGTATGCACTACAAACTTATTTTAAAAAGCGCTGGAAGTTTTGACTTCCAGTACTATTTTTATTTAAACTAAAAATATTCATAGTGAAATTCCTTAATTTTAAATATAGATTTATCTAATCCTTTTTCTATTTTTTTTCTCATAACAGTTGGACCACAAAAATAAAAATCATATTCATCATTCCTATTTAAATATTTTTCTATTTCTTCTGCGGATAAAAATCCACTTATTGAACTATCATAAAGATGAATTTTAAAGTTACTATTTTGATTTAAGCTTTTTAATTCATCTATATATGCACCTTCTTCTTGATTATTGTAAGCATAAAACAAATCAATTGTAAAATCTTTTGAAATTCCTTTCTGCCAAAAAGCTCTAAAGGGAGTTATACCAATCCCTCCAGCAATCCATACTTGATGTTTGGATTCTGCTTCATAATTAAATTTTCCAAATGGTCCTGAGACTGCTATTCTATCACCTATAACTAAGTTGTTTCTTAAATTTTCTGTGTGGTCACCTAAAGATTTAATTGTAAATTGTATTTCATCATCTTTAAATGCTTGAGACATAGTAAAAGGATGAGAAGGAAATAATCCTTTTTTATTAATAACTTTCATAAAGGCAAATTGACCAGGTTTATATTTCATAGATTTATCTTTAGAAATACCTGTTATTTCTAATGTATCCTTTGCCACTTCTCGAATATCAGTTATGGTATAGCTGTATTTAAATGCAATCATTTCATAAATGAAAATACTATATATAGCAAACCATAAACCAGAAATATTTATTATATTCATCCATAAGCTGTAAGCAGTAAAGGAAAAGACATTGTAATCGGAACTTAAATAATAATGAGCAATACCAAAGGCATATGGAATTAAAAGTAGTTTGTGAAGTATTTTCCATTTTTCGTATTCAAGTTTAGCAGCTATTATAAAAAATATAACTAGTGCAATAAATGAATACATACTTATACTTCCTAATTGTTTACCTGAAAATAAAAAATTAAAAAAATTAGGATTTGAAGGTTCAGTAAATCCTTCAGGAGGAACAGCTCCTTTCATACGATCTTTCCCTGAAAATCCACCAATTTTTAGTGTTTGTGTATGAATCCAAATAAGTATAATTGAAATAACACTAATATATTTATGGTATATATAAGATTTATCAAGACCATTGAAAAGCGTATCAATTAGACTATGTCTAGTTGAAATGTAATTTATCCAAGTTAATGCTACCAATGATATTGAAGCTATAAATTGTGAATATTGTCTATAAGTTGAAACTTGTTTTGATGGAGTTTCAAATAACCAAAAAATATAAGTTATAAAAAAAGTAAATAGAATTAGAGAAAAAGCTGTGTACTTTTTCATTGTTTTCACATCCTTATCATTTATAGGAATTTAATTATATTATTACTTTGTTTTAATAAGTTTATGTATTATTTCCCTTATTTTAAGAAAAAACACATTTTACGAAATATTTTGACTATTTAAAGATAAATCTATTTATCTATTTGGTATTATATGAGAATATTTAATATAAGTAATTAATGGCCATTAAGTTACTCTTTTCTACTTACCAAAACTCTTATAATAAAAATTTGAAAGCTGGGGGATATATCTATGAATAATTTTGTAAAAAAACTCTTATTCGCATCTACAGTTTTTGGAATAAGCTGCTTAGCGTCAACAAATGCGTATGCAAAGGATTACTATATGTCGCCAATTGGTAGTGATAGTAATGCAGGGACTCAAGCGGCACCATTTGCAAGTCTTTCAAAAGCACAATCTTCTGCAACATCTGGCGATATCGTTTACATACTAGGGGGGACTTATAAAAATTTCAATATTGCAGCTACAGATGCAAACTATAATTATGTACATGAAATTAATAAAAGTGGAATTACTTATAGAGCATTTTCATCTAAAAGTAGACCTGTTTTTGATTTTTCAAATGTACCTACTGATAAACGTGTTGCAGCATTTCATATAGCAAAAGGCACATCAAATGTCACATTTCTAGCAATTGATGTAACTGGAGTAAAAGTTGGAAGTCAAAAACAATCTGAATGCTTTAGAATAGAAGGAAATGCAACATTTAATCAAGTATCTGCACATGATAATGAAGCTAATGGTTTCTATTTTGTTAATCATGGAACTGGATCTTGTATTAAATGTGACGCTTACAATAATATAGGACCAACTAGTACTTCAATTGGAAATACAGATGGTTTTGGTGCACATGGAGATGGAGTTACATTTCAATATTGTCGTTCATGGCACAATAGTGATGATGGATATGATTGTTTAACTTCAAATGGGCCAAATACTTTTGATCACTGCTGGGCTTACAATATGACTGCAGGGGGTGATTCAAATGGATTTAAAATAGGTGGATATGGAACTGGTACAGTACCTAGTAGTGTTCCTGTTCATACTGTTAAGTACTGTCTATCAGCAAATAATAATGCTCATGGTTTCTATGCCAATCATCAACCTGGGCAATCTGCAACTTGGACAAATAATACAGCTTATAACAATAAACATGGTAACTTTAATATGTTAGAACGTGTAAGTCAAACAGATGCTACTTATATACCAGGAACAAGAGAAATAGTTCATAAAAATATAGCTTTTACTGGAACAATTATAGAAGAATCTAATTTGCCATCTAAAAATGTAAGCAATAACTCATGGAATAAAAGTGGTGTCTCTGTAACATCTGGAGATTTCCAAAGTATAGATGCAAGTCAAATGACTGCAGCTAGAGGGGCAGATGGTGTTTTACCTGAAATTACATTTATGCATTTATCTAATGGAAGTGATCTTACTGGGTTGGGGTGTTTCTAATTTAAATAATTGACTAGGTGTCTATTAAAAAAATATCTTTATTATCTTAAAATTTGTATTTTACGAATTATTTTGAATACTTTAGGACAAGAATATTTATTTATGATGATTATTGTGAGAATATGTAACTAAAAGAGGTTTATTAAACATTAATTTGGTTTAATGAAATATATTTAGAGAAAGAAAAGATAAATTGTAAATAAATATTTATTGTTTTTACAAAAATCATATCTAATAGAGTAGTCACGAAAACTAATTTCTATAATTCTGATTTAATATAATTATTAGATTCAATTGAATATTTCAGTTATA
>NZ_JANDMF010000096.1:0-4441 GCF_031626875.1 Clostridium sp. SHJSY1 | reverse complement strand
AAGGGTCGCTTGTCGACTTGCATTGCCCTTGACCTAGCCTATAAACACAAGACACTTTTGCAACGAAGTTGCAACCCTAGGTTGCAACTTCCTGGCATCGCCAAGTGAAATAAAAATTTTGGTTGAGCTTTTTTAAAAGATCATGGGTGTGCGAAGCGAGGGCAAAGCCCTATTTATTATCATTTTCAAATTTAACCCCTCTCAGCCCTTCTGTAATCATCTGGAGGATTGAGAGGGGTTTACCCACCCTTATAGGTGCTTAATTGCCTTTATGAGTCCTTTAAATAGGCTTTTAAATACTGTCTAACTATTTCATTCAATTCTTTTTTTAGATTTTTATTCTTTTTGAGTAATTGACTTTCTTCTTTTGTGATTTTTATGGAGTATACAAACTGTTTGGACCTGCTCCCTCTTTCCATATTTTACCACCCCGTATACTAAAGTATACTTCATTTTTTTTGAGTATACTAGCGTATACTTTTGGGGTCTGGGACACAGTCCCAGTTCTAAGAAACTTACGTTTCTTAGAAGATATAAGAGGGAAATTTAAAAGAATGTAGTAATTTCAACGGTTTCCAGATTTCTTATTTATCATACTGTGATAAATATATTTATCATTAGCTATGATAAATATATGATAACATTAGCGTCATTTTTGTATTGACTTCTATCATTCTACTTGGTATTATTACCTAAAATGATAAGAGTACTATCATAAATGATAAATATAGTAATCATATGGTGATAAATAAGAAAAGTAAAGAGGGATAAAATGAGTGAATTAAGAATAGGAGAAAATAGAGATATTCAAAATCCTAATTTAATGACATTTGAGGAACGTAAAAAGCAATTAGAAGAAGAAGAAAAACAAGAAGAAGAAAGACGTAAAAGAGAAAAAAAAAGTCCTTTTGATAATTTTGTTCAAATGAATAAAGATTATTATAAAGCTGAAGATTGGTTAATGGCAAAATCACCAATTGCTTATCGTATACTTAAATTTTTAATTAATAACATGGATGGTTATAACGCAGTTGTATGCTCATATAAATTACTTCAAGAATATTTCAGTGTTAGTCAAGTTACTGTTGCTAGAGCAGTTAAATTACTAAAAGAAAAAAAATATATCAAAGTCTATAAATCTGGCACTTCAAATGTTTATGCAGTTAACAAAGAAATAGCATGGAATAGTTGGGGAACAAATTATAAGTATGCTAGGTTTGGAGCAAACATTATTATTTCAGAAAATGAACAAGAAAAACCAGAAATTAAGGCAGTTAAAACAAAAGAAGTTGTAATAAAAAAATAAAGTTGTATTTTATTAGATCAAGAGAACAAAAACAATAAAGGTGAAACTAATGAAAATTAAAATTAAAGGTGTAACACCTCAAAATATAACAACAACAATCCAAGGAATTATTGATTAATTTCAAGTAGATATGCATGAGGCAAATATTTATATTAAGTTTTCTAAAAATGGAGTTCCGGTAGTTTTTGTTGATGAAGAAAATTATGAAGAACTTTTGGTAAGTAGAGAATTAAATCCTCAAAAAGAATATCCAACAATGAAGTTGAATTTTGGGAAATTTATAACTGAGAAAGAACAAGAAAAATATTTGTTAGAATAAGAAAACAAAACACATTTAAGATTTCAAGAAATAGTACGTATTAAAAAAATAGATCATTTAACCATTTGTAAAATTAATGATAACTTCAAAATATTTACGACTTCTAAAAAACCTTCTTTTTCTTTTTTTTAATAAAAAAGAAAAAGAAGGATATAAAATTTCTTTAATAATTAAACATGATAATAATAGAAAGTTTTTAGATGAATTAAAGTTAAAATTTAAAGAAGAAAACAAAGAAATAAAAAGAGGTCCTTATCCTATATTTAAATTAAACTTAGATAATTTAGAATTTATTAAATCTCAATCTGAAGTAATTTTTTCTTTTGATAATAATTAAATTAATTAAAAAAAAGAGTTATGTAATTAACTCTTTTTTTATTCGAATCCAGAAGATTTCAATCTACCATTTCATTACTTAAGTTTATTTCATTTTTTATTAAATAAACTACTTCCCAAAAACCATTTTTATTATTTGATCTATACCAAGTTTTAAATATAAAGTTTCTATTTTCTTTATATTTTTCATCAAATTCACCTAATGATAGATCATCAACATTTGTTAAATATTCAATTCCTAGATTATATCCAAAAACTTTGAATAAATCACTTTGAATAGTTTCAGATATTGTTGTATATTTTATTGATGAATTGTATGGTGATTGTATGCGAACTTTCCAGCAATCATAAGCTTTGGTTAAAAATCTTCCGCTAGCCCAATGACGAAAATTATACTTGTATTGTTCGCTATCTAAAACTACATATCCTGAATGAGCTTTTTTAGGTTTTAAGCCTCTTTTAGAATTTGCATATTCTTTGTTTATTCGAAGTATATTAGCATTTAAATCATTAAGTCTATTTATTTCATTTTTAGCTTTATTAAATTCACTTTGAAAAGCTTCTACAACCTTTTTAGCATTTTCTTTTTCATCTGATACTATCTTATTAGTTTTTAGCTTATACATTTCAATTTCTACTTTTGATTTTTCTTTTATTTCTCTTGCTTCATTTTGAGCATATAAAAGATCTCTTTTCATTTCTTCGTACTCATAAACTGTCATTATTATATGGGTTGCTGGTTTATCTAATTTTTCTTTACTATAGCCTGTAAAACTTTTTACAACTCGCTCCATAAAGATCTACCCCCTTATATAGTATTCAGCTATAACACTTATTCTATTATGGCCTAAAGCTTCACTAGCAATTTTCATAGCTTTTTTATCATACCAAGTTCCCTTCAATTCTCCACGACAACAATAACGTTCTGATGGATCAAGAGAACTTATATCACGCTCATAAAATTTATATACTGTTGTACAATAATGACTTCTATAAGAATGTATATCTGCTCCATTTGGTATCTTATTAAATACCTTATTAATTCCTACCGATTTCATTTTATTAACTACAAGTTGAATATCTCCAACAACTGGACTTTCTCTATACCTTCCACCCTTTGAACCTACATCAACTCTTATATAATATTGACCATCTTTTTGAATAAGCTTATCCCCTGTTAAAGCTTTTACTTCTGCACGTCTCAATCCAGTACTTTTACAAAAGTCTACAAGTTCTTTATTTCTAGCTTCTGAAAAATTTTTATCTCGAACCTTTTCTCCTCTAGATCTTGTTATATCTGCCCTATGTCTTACATCAGTTTTTATAAAATCCTTTGTACTACATCCATACATTTTTGCAAGTGCTGAAGCTTCTAACTTTTGAGTATAAGCCGATAAACCTTTTTCCGAACGACTTTTAATCCATTCATTAATATGTGGTCTACATTCATCTAAAGTTCTTGCTCCATATTTCTCTTTACAGTAAGCCGTAAAATAATTGCAATGTTTCATGTAAGATCGATAAGTTTCCCACGAATAAATCTTATCTTGAGTTATACCTTTTATTTTATCTAAATGCTTTGATTGTCCTATAGCTAATTTATCATCCAAAGTAACTTGAATTTGTCTAGTTAAAGAGCCTATTTTTTCTCGATTACGAGCCATAAAATGCCCCCTTGATTTCAATTTTGTTAAAGTAAATACGTAGCCAATTTAATTTATACAATACAGGCAATCGTATTGTTTATAGCTTATCCACCTTTTTTCAATTCAAAAGATTAACTTTACAAATTGAAAATTGGATAAAATGCGCTCAAAAGATTACTAGCATTTAAAAATTACGATAAGGCTAGATTAATTTATTTTCGGCTTCAACAAGGTTTACTAATTCCGAAAATTACAGCCTCATTAATCTAGAAAAGTTAAAAGATAAAGTATTAATTAAATAATACAAAAATCAAATAACCAAAAGGCAATATAAAAATTAAAAAACAATAAATTAATTATACAAAGATATAGATGAAAAATCAACGATGTCCGTTTACTCATAGATTTTTTTACCCTAATAAGGGATAAAATCCATGAGTAACCGTCATCGTTAAGTGAGAACTACTTGATAGTTTTCTATAGGCGTTCCCCCCACTTCGTTCCTCCCAAAGCTTTTTAAAAAAAGCTTCACCAAAAACTTTTACACTTGCTGTTGGCAGGAAGTTGCAACCCCGAGGTTACAACTTCGTTGCAAGAGTTTTAGTCGCTTCATTCTATCAAGGTAGTATTTAAAAATTTCTTATGTCAGCCCAAGATCCATTTGAAAAATGGAATGTGCAGCCAACGAAGTTTTTAAATCTCCACCTTGATTTCATTCTCGCTTTATATAAATTAAGTCCCCACTTTCAACTAGGTCAAGGGTCGCTTGTCGACTTGCATTGCCCTTGACCTAGCCTATAAACACAAGACACTTTTGCAACGAAGTTGCAACCC
>NZ_JANDMF010000095.1:0-4451 GCF_031626875.1 Clostridium sp. SHJSY1 | reverse complement strand
CTTTGTTAACATTTTTATCACCCAAGAATATTTTATTATAAAAACGAAAGAGTGTCGACTTTGTCGACACTCTGAGCTAAGTTATTTAACTTAGCTTTTAATGTTTGTATAATATATAAGTAAATCCTTATTTCCAAGGAAATGTTTAAAGTGAGGTGTGAGAATGTTAAAAAATGATTATATGAAAGAGATTGAAACAACTCTTAAAAATATAAGGGAAGAAATTGATAGAAGTATATTAGATGGAGAAGTCAGCACTGCATTTAATATGATTAATAAAGAAGTGAAGGCTTTAGTTGGATTAGAGATAGATACAATTGATACTTTAGCATTTTCTGATGTTATTGACTTAGTAAGAAAAGAAAATCAATATAATTCAGAAAGATATATTGCACTTGGAGAATTATTATATTTTGAAGGTTATATGTACAATACATTAAAAGATGAATCAAACAAAATAAAATATTATAAAAAATCATTAGAAAGTTTTTTGTGTGCATATTTAGAGGAAGAGCATTTAGATGAAAGGTATTTAAATGATGTTATGGAAGTAGTAAAAGATTTATCACAATATGAAATGAGTTTAGAAGATAATATTAGGATATTTAAGTTTTATGAAATAAATAAGCAATTAGATAAAGCAGAAGATATTTTATTTTATATGATAAAAAATAGTGACAAGGACAAGACTGTTATTTCAAAAGGGATAGAATTTTATAATAGGCTCAAGAAAAAAGATGAAAATTACTTAGAATCAGGAAACTTACCTTTAGATGAAGTGAATGATGGATTAGAGAATTTAAAGTTAATGATGTAGTAAAATAAAAATCTCAAAAAAGAGAATTTCTTTTTTGAGATTTTTTTTAATTAAATTTGCTTAAAACTATATTTTCAACCCTTTCAGGTAATTCAGTTATTTCATCTTTTGTGAGAGCTTGTACATCAATCAATGGATGTATGGTGATATTAATTGATGATGCTTTAATTCTATTATTATTAGCTTCTAAAGCTTTATATGAACCATCTATAGTTATTGGAACTATAGGAACTTTTGATTTAAGAGCAAGTTTAAAACTTCCAGCCTTAAATTCATGTGGTTTTCCACCCTTACTTCTGGTTCCTTCAGGAAAAATTACCATGGAGTGTCCACTTTTTAAGATATTTATCCCTTCAACTATGGATTCAGCAGACTTTCTCATATTTTCTCTATCCATAAATGTACATTGCATATATCTCATCCATAGGCTTATTCCAGGCCACTTAGCAAGTTCTTTTTTTGCAATAAATCCTTTGGGAATATCTATAGCACTCATTAAAAGTGGAATGTCAAAGTTACTTTGATGATTAGAAACAAATAATACCGTTTGATTTTTCGGGATGTTTTCAAGACCAGTAATATTTATTTTGCATCCACTGAGTTTCATTACAAATCTTGCCCATCTGTGAGTGATTTTATGAATAAGTAAAATTCCTTCTTCATTTCTTCCTTTTTTAAGCAAATAATTAATTTTAATCGTGTGCATTAAAGAAAAAATTAAACTTATTACTAATCCAGAATAAAATAATAATGATCTTAACATAAGCTTTGTCCTTTCTAGATTATAATAGATTAACATAGAATAGTATATTACAAGATAGGAAAGAATTAAAGTATATACATTATTAGTTATCAAAAACTTAACGATTTGTAAACAAAGAAACTTTTATATATGATATAATTGGCTTGCTAATAATTTAAGTTATAATAGTAAACTAATTCCTAAATTGAATAAATAATAATAAAATAAGAGATTTTTAATAATTTATTTGAAAATTTAAGAGTATTTTAAGATTAGTAAATTACAATAAATTTATAGAGATTAATATTCAACTTTAATGAGGAGAGCTTATGGAGTGTAATAATTTAGATATAAAGGAAATCGATATCAATTCTAATAATGAAAATAGATTGATTGGACTAACAGATAAAGAAGTAGAATTAAGAATTAAAAATGGACAGGTAAACAAATTGCCAACAGCTCCATCAAGAACAATTTGGCAAATGATAAGAGCTAATTTTTTTAATATTTTTAATGCTCTCAATATTGTTCTCGCAGGAATAGTGATTATAGCAGGTTCACCTAAAAATGCTATATTTGCAGGAGTAATTTTAGTAAATAGTATTATTGGAGTTATGCAAGAACTTAATGCAAAAAAGACTCTTGAAAAACTATCAGTTTTAAGTATGGCAAATGCAAAAGTTTTAAGAAATGGTAAAGAAAAAGTAGTATCTATTGAGGAATTAGTTATAGATGATATAGTTTGTTTATCAAGTGGAGATCAGATATTGGCAGATTGTAAGTTAGTTAAAGGTGATGAACTTGAAGTAGATGAATCAATGCTTACAGGCGAAGCTGATCCAGTTCCTAAAAAATCATCTGATGAAGTTTTATCTGGAAGTTTTGTTGTTGCAGGTGAAGGTTTTGCTAAGATAACAAAGGTAGGAGGAAAGACCTATTCATCAAAGCTTGCTGATGAAGCAAGAAAATTTAAAATAGTTAATTCAGAACTTCAAACATCTATTAGTAAAATTATAAAAATGTTATTATTTCTGATAGTGCCATTAGGAATAATATTAACTACAACACAAATTTTCTTTTCAAGAGCTGGATGGCGAGAGTCTTTGATAGGTGTAGTTTCAGGAATTGTTGGTATGATTCCTGAGGGATTAGTCTTATTAACTAGTGCAACATTCATAGTTTCTGTGGTAAGACTTGCTAAATATGATGCTTTAGTTCAACAATTGTCAGCAACAGAGTTATTGGCAAGAGTAGATGTGCTTTGTGTAGATAAGACTGGAACAATAACAGAAGGAAAGCTTAAGTTGGTAGATGTAAAACCAGTACATGGGGTAAAAAAGGAATTAGTAGATGAAGTGCTAGCAGCTTTAGTACATAATCTTCCAAGTAAAAACCCTACTCAAAAGGCTATTTTAGAACATTATGATTATGATCCAAGTGTTTCAGTTCTGGAAAAGGTACCATTTTCATCCAGAAGAAAATGGGGAGGCATAATTTTAAAGAGTTATGGGACTTGGGTACTTGGAGCTCCTGAAATTTTATTAGGAGATAGATATAGTAGTTTTAGTAGTGTTGTTGAAGCAGAAGCTATAAAAGGAAGAAGAGTTCTTCTTCTTGGAAAAGTAAATCAAATAAGTTTGAAAAAAGGAATTTTAGAATCAGTAGAAGAAGCAGCTTTTATATTAATAGAAGATGTTATTAAGGAAGAAGCTCCAGAAGTGTTAAAGTTCTTTAATAAAGAAGGGGTTACATTAAAAGTTATATCTGGAGATAATCCAGTTACAGTTTCAGCAGTAGCCATGAGAGCAGGAGTTGAAGGTGCTGATAGATATGTTGATGCTAGATCATTACCTATAGAGATAGAAGAATTAGTTAAGGTTATTGATGATTATACTATATTTGGAAGAGTTACTCCTCATCAAAAGAAGGATATAATAAAAGCATTGCAATTAAAAGGGCATACAGTTGCTATGACAGGAGATGGAGTAAATGATGTGCTTGCACTTAAGGAAGCAGATTGTGGAATAGCAATGGGAAATGGTTCAGAAGCTACAAAAGCAGTTGCTCAGCTAGTATTGTTAAATTCTGATTTTGGAGCACTTCCTAAAGTTGTTACAGAGGGAAGAAAGCAAATAAACAATTTAGAAAGAGTTGCTGAATTGTTCCTTACAAAGACAGTTTTCTTTGTAAGTTTATCTTTGATAATATGTTTAATTTTACTACCATATCCATTGTCACCTATACAGGCATCTTTAGTTGGTAGTTGTGCTATTGGAATACCATCATTTTTTCTAGCTTTAGAACCATCAGTTGGAAGAGTAAAAAAAGGATTTTTAAGAAGGATATTAACCAAGAGTATACCAAATGGTGTTATAATGGTTTTATTTACTGTTAGTGCCTTTGCAATATCCCATTTATCAGGAGTTGGATTGAGACATTCTAGATCAGTAGCATTAATTGTATTTTTAGGCATAAGTTTAGTTGTTTTATTGAGAGTAGCATTACCATTAACAAGATTTAAATTATTTTTATTGATAGCAATGGTAGTTAGTTCTATCATATGTTATGTTACACCAATAGGAAGATGGGTATTTAGTTTGACTCCAATAACAATTGGAGAATGGATTATGGCAATAGTATTCATTGCTTTATCTTGGCCAATGTTATCTGTATCTGTAGGATTTGCTAGAAGGGTTAAAAGTAAAAGAAAAGTTCAGGTTGTTTAAATTATATAAAAAAATTAAAAGTTACTCTGTTTGATTTTTATTCATATGGAGTGACTTTTTGTTAGTTATAATAAATTTTCAATTACAAACTATAATAGTGCATTTTTACTTGAATAATTTTACAGTTGAATAGAAAAACAGATTCTTAGGCTATTTTTAATGACTC
>NZ_JANDMF010000094.1:0-4797 GCF_031626875.1 Clostridium sp. SHJSY1 | reverse complement strand
AAAAACCATGAAAATTGCTTAAAGTATATTATAAATATATACTGTAAAAATTTGTATCTAAAAATTCTCAACTATAGATATATAATTAAATACTTTCATGCAATGTTTTACTTATAACTTCTTCACCATAATTATCGTCTAGTTCCCCAGTAAAAGTTTTATCCCAATTCTTTACCCAAGATTTAATACATTCAACTATCATTACTATTAACATTATCATTACTATAAAGGATAATACAGTTAAAGCAACTTTTCCATTGGGAATATAATTTTTAAATATATTTTCAAGTGAAGCCCATGTTGTAGTTACTGTGATAAAAGCCATTGGAATTATTGTTATTGGGACATACTTCTTTTTATTCATTTTTATAAGAACTGATGTACCAATTGCAAATGCTATTGCTGCTAATGACTGATTAGCTACTCCAAACATTGGCCAAATGGTTGAAATATTACCACTATAAAGTAATGACCCCCAGGCAAGAGACATTAATGCACTAAAGAAAATAAGATTAAACATAGATTTTTCTTTAAACTTCTTATTAACCTTTCCAAAAAGATCTTGTAATAAATATCTTCCAATTCTTGTACCAGAATCTATAGTTGTTAATATGAATAATGCTTCAAACATTATGCAGAAGTGATACCAGTAAGACATTAATTTATCTATACCTGGAATACTATGAAATACATATGTCATACCAACAGCTAACGAAACAGATCCCCCAGTTCTACCTGATAATGTTTCACCAACAAGGTTCTCAAGCCATGACAAATCATGTGTACTCATTCCCAACTTGGCAAAAACTTCTGGAGCAGAATTAATTGCAAAATAATCTCCTGTAGGCAAAGCACAAGCTGCGATTAATGCCATAAAGCTTACAAATGCTTCAATTAGCATTGAGCCATATCCTATTGGATAAATATCTTTTTCGTTTGCAATTAATTTAGGCGTAGTACCAGTACTTATTAATGAGTGGAATCCTGATAATGCACCACAAGCTATTGTTATAAAAAGAAACGGAAAAACTTTACCACTAATAACTGGTCCACCACCATTAACAAATTGAGTTACTGCGGGCATTTGTAAGTGAGGTTGAATTATTATTATACCAACAGATAATGCACCAATTACACCAAGTTTCATATAAGTACTTAAATAATCACGAGGCAATAGTAATAACCAAACTGGTAATGCAGCAGCACAAAATCCGTATATAACCAAAACTACAGACAATTGTTTAATGTTAAGAGTTAATAAATTACCAAGTGCTGTACCTTGAATTTTAGGACCAAATACAACTCCAAGCATTACTAATGCCATACCTATTATAGTAGCTTCTCCAATTTTGCCAGGTCTAATAAATTTTAAATAAATTCCAACAAAAATCGCTATGGGAATAGTAGCACCTACAGTGAAAGTTCCCCAAGGACTATTATATAGAGAGTTAACAACAGGAAGTCCAAGACCTGCCATTGTAATTATAAGTATAAAGATGACAGAAATCGAAGCTATAAGACCAACTCTTTTACCTAAACATTGATGAGCTATTTCTGCTATAGATTGTCCCTTAAATCTAACTGAAGCAAATAACATAATCATGTCATGAACAGCACCAGCTGCTACAGACCCAATTAATATCCATAGTGCTCCAGGAAGAAAGCCAAATTGAGCAGCTAGAACAGGACCAACAAGAGGCCCAGCCCCTGCAATAGCTGCAAAATGATGTCCAAGTAATACCCACTTATTCGTAGGTACATAGTCTGAACCATCATTATATACTTCAGAAGGAACCTTACGAGATTCATCTAAAGCTAATACTTTTGCAGCAATAAATGCACCATATAACCTGTAGCCTATCACTAAAATACATGCACCTGCAATTACCAAAACAATAGAATTCATAATTTCATCCCCTTTCATTATAAATTTTACCATATATATACAATTCATAATACAAAAGAGACTACTTTCCATAACTTTTAGATGAAATGACATATTTTAAAAATAAGTTGTCAAGATATGAATGTTAATCTTTATAAAACACACTATAGTTATTAAAAACACAAGGCAATTCTCTTGCATTTAATTATCCTAAATATATAAAAAGATCCCCTGCTACAAAGTAAAATTTACTTTGTAGCAGGGGCAATTATTATGCTAATTATATTTAATGTTAAATTTGGCTTTTGCACTACCTACAAATACTATAAGGCCTCCCTTTGGTAATGTAACTTTATTATCTCTTGATATTACAGAATCCTCAATTAACTTAGCATTATTGTCATATACAACAAAAGCAGCATCTTTAGGTACATTTATAGTTATTTCTTTATTAGCTGATTCATCACCAATTGTGTACCATTGAGCATAACCTTCTTTACCAATTTTGCATGTAAACTTATCTTCTGTTGGTAAAGTTGATACAGCCGAATCATCTACGAAAGTATATCCACCTGCTGTAAAATATTCATGGTTATCCTTATTGTAAAATTTATAATCACTTTGATCACGTGATATAACACCTGGTACATCCAATATAGGAACAGCTGTGTTTTCATCTACTATTTTATTAAAACTAACATACCCTTCAAATCCTTTTATAAATCTAAATGTTTGAATGGGAGATGGAGATTCTGTCATATAAGCTTGTGAAGAATATTTTTCATTAACTAAGAAATATGCTTTTTCTGCTCTTTTTTCCCATGCTTTAGATATATTTTCAGGTATATTATTAGCTTCTTTTTTTTGTGCTACATATGAATTTTGAACGCCTATTCCTCCATACATGGTCTTTTGAATATATATTTTCCCATTTGATTCTTTCACAAACTTATAACTTTTTGATCCATCACTTGTTTTAAAGGTACCATCCTTTGTATAAGTGAGTGTTGTTACTTCAGAATCTGGATTTTCAGGATTAGAATAACTAAGTGTTCCAGACTCATCAATTTTAACATCTATAAATCCTAGTTCTCGTTTTGGTGACATATATAATCCCTCATATTGTTTAAGCTCTGATGGTACAGCAACTTTTTCAAGTGGAATATTGGTATTAGGTAGTGTCTCGTTACCTAGATCACCTTTTTCTTTTAATGCAACCAAAAGTATTTGTTCAGCCAACCATGTATCATTTCCACCTGTTCCACCAGAACTCACTACAGCCATAGCCATATTTTTTTCTGGTAAAACAACTAAACTACTATGATAAAGATTAGTGTCTCCAGATTTCTCTAAAGCTTTAATATTAAATCTGTTAAAAGGATACAAATTTACATTATCCCAACCTAATCCATAACTTAATTCACTTTCTTCACCAGCTGGCCAAATGCCTCTTAAATATTCTTTATTTTCCATTGCTTTTAAAGAATTATCTGATAGAATTTTGTTTGAGTTATTAGTAAAAGTAGTTGCAAATTTACATAAATCCTCTGCACTTGAATAAAGTCCCCCTGCACCAATTATATCTAAATTATCTACAGGCAATGCATTTTGTATATCTGGATAATATGTTTTAACAAGCTTGTCCCTATCAAATTTACTCACAGGCGTTTTAGTGTTATTCATTTTTAAAGGATTCGTAATATTTTTGGTTATATAATTTGTATAACTATCACCTGCCACACGTTCTACTAAAATTTCAGCAAGACTGAACCCATCATTGCAATACACAGAGTAAGCACCAGGCTCTGCTTTTAATCGTTGTGTTTTTAACTGACTTAATAATGTATCATGTGCATAAGTATCATTATCATTGAAAAGCATTGTGTTATTATAGCATGTTCCCATTAATCCTGATGAGTGATTTAAAAGCATTCTAACTGTAATCTTTTTATACCTATCATCTGCCATTTTGAAATCTTTAATATATTTAGTTACTGGTGCATCAAGATCAATCTTCCCTTGATCTACTAATTTCATTACTGCTGTTGTTACAAATATTTTACTAACAGAACCTATACCATACATGTTGTCAGCAGTTAAAGATTCATTACTGTCTTTTGAATACACTCCTGCATTACCAGATAGTACAATTTTTCCATTGTCAATTAAAGCATATTGAACGCTTGTACTTTTTAAAGGATCTGGTTGAGCTAGTAGCTTTGGTGCTATTTGTTCTGCTACTACTTTTACTTTGTCATAACCTGACTCTACATCACTATTAACTTGAGCATTATTTTCTTTGTTAAACTTAGGAGTGATAATTTCATCTGGTATTTTTACCAACTGATTATCAGGTGTTTTAAATTCAAAATCTGAAGGACTTCTACTAATTTCTGTCTTTGAATTAAGTATATCCATTGAAATTGGACTTGCTGCAAAAACTGATTTTGATGGTACACTACTTACTAATACCATTAAAGAAAGTGTGACTATTAGCTTTTTTGTTTTCATTTTAATTTCCCCCGTTTTTCACTTTTTAATGATTTGTATGCCCTTTGTTATAAAGTATCCTTATACTAGCACATGATATATACAAATTAAAGTAAAATATTCCATTTATTTTTTATCTTTTTCGTCTATTTCTCTACTCTTTTTTTGTTGAATCTGTTTGTATTTTGATATTTCAGTTTTGTATAAGGGATTATATTGGATTTATTGTTGCAAATTAGTTTATTTTTGAGTATAGCAAATAAAATAAATAATTACCTTATTGACAATTTTACTTAGTTTTTAAAATTACGAAGCTACTTTCATATGTATGAAAGTAGCTTCGTGCAGAGTGTCGACAAAGTCGACACTCTTTCGTTTTTATAATAAAATATTCTTGGGTGATAAAAATGTTAACAAAGAAA
>NZ_JANDMF010000093.1:0-4811 GCF_031626875.1 Clostridium sp. SHJSY1 | reverse complement strand
ATGTTATCTTTAGTGACTATAGTATAGGAAGTAAATAATAATATAACTATATATAATAGTAGTATTATATAAAGCTAAGAGAGTATAAGAAGAAAGTGTATAAGATTAAGTGAGTACCATACTTAGAATAGATATTAGTAAGAATATATTACCATTAGTAAATGCTATATAGATATGAAATACTAATGATATAAACTTATTAGACATAAAAAACAAGTATGGAGGAACAAAAGAATTGGAATTACACAAAATAAGATGCAAAGATAAAGATATTGTAGTCTTACTTGATGATAATATGAAGTTAGTTAAGCCTATATATGACTACTTGAAGTATCTTAGACAAAAAGATAGAGCATTTAATACAATGAAGGCTAACTGTAATGATTTAAAGTTATATTGGGAGTTTTTGGATAAAGAACATTATAAATATGATGGAGTTACGCCTAATGTTATAGGTGAATTTATAGAATACCTTAGAGAGCCTAACGCTACCGATAACGTAGTTAGTATATACACAGAAAGTAAGCGTACAGGTAAAACTATAAATAGAATACTTAGTACCGTTTATAACTTTTATAAATATTGTGGAATGGTTAAGGATATAAATAACCCTATTATAATGGAAGATGCAAATAGACCATTTGATATGTTTAAGAGCCTACTACACCATGCAAGGAGTAATAATAAAACTAAGCAATCTATTTTCAAGGTTAAAGAAAGTAAGACTACTTTTAAACTAGTATCAGATATAGATGCTGAAACATTTTTAAATGCTTTGACTACTTGGAGAGATAAATTAATTTTTAAGATAATGTACTTTACAGGTGCGAGAATTGGTGAAGTATTAGAACTTCAAATTGAGGATATACCTTATCCTGATACTTCCAGAGAAGTTGGAATATTAAAAAATATAAAGTCCAAAGGGAAAACAAGAAACTTATATATTCCAATGACTTTATTAGAGGAAATAGATAATTTCATAATGGAAGAAAGAAATAATATTGATACAGATCATAGTTATATCTTTGTATCTCAACAAAAACAAAACTTAGGAAAACCACTAACTTATAGAGCAATTTATGAAGTGTTTGGTACAGTTAAAAAGAAAACTGATATAAATCTAAATTTTCACGATTTAAGGCACACACACATAACTCATTTAGTCGAAAATGGCATGGATATAAGTGTTGTTAGAATAATTGCTGGTCATAATCATATCACAACCACACAACAATATACTCATATTTCAAATCAATATCTTGAAGATAGTTTAAGTAGATATTGGAATAAGAGTATATTGATTGGAGGTGGAGCAAATGGTAAGTGAAATGCCTAATGGTGATAAGTGGGAACTAATAGATAATGATGGTAAATCTCAAAATTATGGAAGAAAGTTTAAGTTTGATTTTTCATATATCGAGAGCGATAGCATTAAAAATGTAGTTAAGTCTTATATTTGGAGAAATCATAAAGAAGGAAATAAAACTTTAAGTGGGTTGTATATAGATGTTACAAAATTTAAAGTATTTAATGACTTTGCTACAACATATAAAATTTCTTCTTTTAAGACACTTACAAATAATGATATTGAAATGTTTATTTCTTATTTAAAGACTTCAATAAGTGGTAGAACTAAAAAAAACCTATCATATCAAAGTCAAAAGGTTTATTTAGACACATTGAAAAATATAATTTGTTGGGGACAATTATATATGCCTAATGAAGTGCCTAAAGTAGAGATATTCACAGGAAATGAATATGTAGGGATTAATAGAAAACTAAAAATAGATTTTATTCCTGATGAAGTTTTAAAACAAATTAATAAAGCCTTAGTTAATGAAGAAAATCCTTATGTGAAATATGGGATAATTATTCTTCAATCAACAGGAATGAGAATTGGAGATATGCTTAAATTAACTACCGATAGTGTTAAACCACATTTAATTAGTGGATATACTTTAACTTGGTATGACCATAAAAACCGTAAGGAACGTCAACCTATGCCTATTCCTAATGAATGCGCTATTGCAATTGAAAAGTTGATAGAGTATACAAAAGGATTAAGAGAACAGGCTGATGATAGTATTAAAGATTATTTGTTTATTCATAGAGTTACAAATGGTTCTAATGTTGGAGAAATATCAGTAATTGATACTAATAGGTATAAAGTTTGGCTTAATGGTGATGGAAATATTGTCAATGGAAAATTAAGAGGTGAAGGTTTCGTTCAAAAGCACAATATAAGAGATACCAATAGTGAATATTATAACCTTACAGCGCACCAATTCAGAAGAACACTTGCTACTGATATGTTATCTAAAGGAATTGATTTAAAGGCTATACAAGAAGTTTTAGGACACTCTTCTCCTATGACTACTAAACAACATTATGCTGACGTTAAAGATAAAGAAAGAGCCAAAATATTTAAGAATATAGGTATTATCGGTAATATCAACAAAGTTGATGAAACAGTTATAACAGATAAAAAAGATTTAATTTGGTTCAAAGAAAATAAGGATAAAGGAGCAAGAATGGAAGATGGTTATTGCACCAAGCCTTGTAGTGATGGAAAGATTTGTGACAGATTACTAAAAAGACAAAAATGTTACACCTGTAGTAGATATGTCACTACTCCAGAGTATTTACAGGCTCATAAAAACCATTTAGAAGAGTTAGAAAAGCAATTAGAGGGGAATATCTATGGCGACCATTATGCCGAGCATTTTCTTCCTACTATTGAGATTCTAAAAGAGATTGTGAAAAGATTAGAGGAAATACAAGATGGCAATAACTAAGTTAAATTTACAACCAATAACTACTGAAAGTAATTATAGTAATATAACCATTGGAAATTCTAATTTTACTGATGATATATGGGATTTATCCCCTTTTATAACTGCTAAAACAACTAAAAATAGTCAGAAAAGAATCAACTTTGATTATGTAAAAAATGAAGATATGAAACTTACAGCAAAACTTTATTCTTACTATAAATTAGGACAAATTAAGCCTAATAGTGTAAGGGGTTATATAAATAGTAGTTTACCTTTATTTATTGAGTATTGCGGTTTAAATAATATTGATAGTTTTAATAAAATAACTAAAGAAATGTTTTTAAATTATACATTATGGCTTAAAGAGGATAAAAAGGTTGCTAATCAAAGTGGTTATATATCATCAAAAATAGTTGAAGAAATTATTAAAATAGGTCAAATTAAAGGTTGGAATGTACCAAAAATCAATATCTTTAGAGATTTTACTTCTTTAGATTTATGGGATTGGAAAAAGGAGAGAAAAGAAAATAAAACCAAACCTATTCCAGAAGATATATTTGATAAAATTCTTCAATGTACATTACAAGAAAAGAATATTTTAACTAAAGCAGGGATAATAATTCAGAGTCAAACAGGGCTTAGAATCAATGAAGTTTTATCTATCCAACAAGGTTGTGTTAATGCAACGAATGATGGATATGATTATATGAAAGTTACACTTAGTAAGACTGAAAAAGGTGAGCCTATAATTCATAATATATTCATTAATGAATTAGTTAAAAATGCAGTTGTAGAACTTGAAGAATACACTAAAGGTTTAAGACAAGAAAGTAGATTAAAAGAATTATTCTTAGTTAGAAATTATGGAATAAGGGTTTTAAATACTGAAAAATGGACAGCTCAAAGACTACCTAACTTTATTAAAAGATGGGATATAAGAGATAATAAAGGCAATTTATATCCATTAAAATCACACCAGTTTAGAGCAACGTTTGTTAGAGAACTTATTAAGCAAAAAGTTCCTATAGCTTATATTATGAAACAATTTGCTCACGTATCCATTGAAATGACTTCACATTATCTTACTTTAGAACAAGAAGAAGTTAAAGAAATTTATTCAGATATGATACTTGGTAAAGATTCTAAAATTGCGGGACTTAGGGCAAAAGAAATTAAAACTAAACTTGATGAACAGTTTAGAGGTAAAACAGAACAAGAAATTGATGATATAATTTCTAATTTATCTAAATCTATGAGTTTTAATCCATTACCGACAGGCGTATGCCTATATGATTTCAGAAGGGGTAACTGTTCTGATGGTGATGGCTGTTTCTTCTATAATTGCCCTAACTACGTTACCGAGGTTAAATTCTACCCTGTTTTAAAGCAAGAATTAGACCTTATGGAAAAAGAAATGTCAAGATATAAAGAGTTAGGGCAACAACGTTCTTGGGAAAGGCAGTATGTTAAATATAAGTATTTAAAACCATTAGTAGATAGTTTGGAGGTACAAATGAATGAAGAAAAGAAATAGAAATACAGAAGGATTAAAGGAATTTGCAGAAAAGAAAAACCAAGAAACTATTGAAAAGGTTAATAAAGCAATAGATAAATTAAGGCAATCTAAAACTAAAAAAATCAACTTTAAAATAGTTGCAGAAGAAGCAGGAGTGTCTAAGGCTACTCTATATAATAATGATATTTTGAAAGAACGCATATTAAGTCTTAGAGCTATTGAAAAAGGTGTTCCTAATGATAGTATAATTGCTACACCTAGAGATAAAATTAAGGCTAAAGACGATAAAATAAAACAACTATATGATGAAATAAAGAAACTAAAAGAAGATAAAGAAAAACTAATTATCCAATTAGTTGAGATGGAAGAACTTAAAGATGAAAATAGAAGATTGAGAGAAAGTTTAGAGAAAATAAAAAGTATAAAATAACTTGTTAGACACGTAAAAATGGATGGTAAGAATGAAAGGAGGATTTAGTGGGAGTTTGGTACTTACAATACACTCTCTCACTAAAGATAAA
>NZ_JANDMF010000092.1:0-5522 GCF_031626875.1 Clostridium sp. SHJSY1 | reverse complement strand
TTTTTAACTTATATAATCTGTTCAATTTTCAAAGACCAATTTGTTTGCCGCCCTCAAGCGACTTTCTTATCTTATCATCGTTTTTGATATCTGTCAACAAGTTTCTTAAATAAATTTTGTTTTTCTATTTAAACTACTTTTTCTTTACATATCGTAACGCCGAGATTTATAATATCATACAAATGAACATATATGTTAATAATATGACCTATTATTCTTTAACTTCTCCATTATAGCTTAATTTTCTTTCTTTTTCTCTTAATTACACATAAAGATACACTTGGATTAGTTTATTTATTATAATATAAAAAATAGGCAAACATTTATAAAAAAACAACTTGCCTATTTTTTATAATTCAACAACAACTTAGTCAAACACTCCTAATAAATATAGATTTATGCCTTTTTATACCATATACTTAACTAAAATACAATTAAAATTCTAATTTCTTTTTGTAACCTATCTCTTTTAATATTATTAACGCAGTGTCTTCTATTGCTCTTTGAGTAACATCAATTGTTTTACATCCTAACTTTCTTATTATTTTATCTGCAAACTCAAACTCTTCCAATACTCTTGCATCTCCTGCATATTCAATATCTGATGGTATTCTATGAAATTTGTCTAATCTCTTCTTTCTAATTTCTATCAATTGTAGAGGATTAATAGTTAAACCAAATATCTTTTTCCTATTCACTTCATATAACTCTTCTGGAACTCCTACCTCAGGAACTAAAGGTATATTTATAGCCTTTAACCCTTTATTAGCTAAATACATGCATAAAGGAGTTTTAGATGTTCTAGACAATCCAACTAATATAACATCTGCATTTTTTAATCCTCTATAATCCTTACTATCATCATATTGCATTGCAAATTCCATTGCTTCTATCCTTTTAAAGTACTCTTCATCAGTATTCCACATAGCACCTGGATTATATTCAGGCACTTTATTTAATAATGTAGCTGCAACATTTATTATAGGTCCTAGAACATTTATCACAAATATGTTTTTTTCTATTGCTTTCTGAGTTAAATGTTCTCTAACATTTACTGTTATTATTGTTGATATAATCATTGCTTTTTCACATTCATCAATAGCTTTCATTACATCTTCTACATCTTCAAGAGTTTTTATGTATGGTAATCTTCTAACTTCCACATCACCTTTAAATTGACTAGCAGCTGCTACTGCTACCTGATTTGAAGTCTCTCCAATAGAATCTGACACAGCAAATATAACTAACATTCTAATACCCTCTTTCATCTTATTTCATAATTCTCCATTCTATTATACCTCATCTAACTAATCATTAACCACTTTATAGTGAACTTTGCAATTCTATGTGATAAACTTAATTTATAAAATAAACTATGATGGAGGGTTATATGAAACACATTAAACTATTATCAATTGGAGGACTCCCTCTAATGTGGGGGATATATTTTTTATTTGAGCTTGTTACTGGAAGAGCTTCAGATCCATTAACATTTTTAGCTAACATAATCTTAATTGCTATATTCTCTTCAATTGGATATATAATTTATATTTATAGCACAAAACATACAAATGGTATTCCTTTTAAGAAATTACTTTTTGTATTCTTTATATTAATGCTAATTGACCAAGGAATTAAAATCATAATCAAATTTTATTTTTTCAATAAGAATATTACTATTATTAATAAAATGCTAAGTTTTAGTCCATTGATAAATACTGATGGTTCTTGGTTAAATGCTCGATTTGGAACTTCAGTAAGTTTTCCTATTTTAATTTTTACTAATGTGATTGCTTTATTCTTTCTACTTGAAATATATCGTTATTTAGTTTCCAAAAACATTTCAACTTTTTTTGGAGATTGTTCTTTTATATTTCTATTTTGTGGAGCACTATGTTCACTTATAGATAAAGTTTTTTATGGTGGAAGTTTAGATTTTATAGGAATAAGTAATTTATTTGTTGCAGATATTAAAGATATTTATATAAATCTTGGATTATACTTTTTTATACTCGCAACTTATTCAAGTGGTTATTTGACAAGTGCAGATAATTCTACACTAAAAGATGATTTTGAATCATTTAAGAATTTTTTGATTTTTACCAAAAATGATATATTCTCTATTGTAAAAAGGAAATAAAATAAGGATTTTACTAACGTAAAATCCTTTTTTATATTAATGCTAAGCAAGTTCTTATTAGAGGTTCCTTCAGCTGAAGTGACCCTTTGGTGGCTTACCGGGGAATCGAACCCCGGACACCTTGATTAAAAGTCAAGTGCTCTACCGACTGAGCTAGTAAACCATAAACACCTGGCAACGTCTTACTCTCCCACACAGTCTCCCATGCAGTACCATTAGCGCTATAGAGCTTAACTTTCCTGTTCGGAATGGAAAGGAGTGTTTCCTCTATGCCATTATCACCAGATTTGTCCCTCAACAAGATTTAATTATATAGATGAATTGATAATAAGTCAATAACTTTTTTATAAAAAATTATAACTTTAGTCAAAAGAAGACTAAATAAGCCTTCTTTCTCCTTATAATTTTTCCACACACTCTCGTATAACATGGCATGACTTTTCAAACTTTTTCATTTCATCATCTGATAAATCAATTTCTACAATTTCTTTTATTCCATTACTATTTAATACAGCTGGAACACCCGCATATATTCCACTCTGTCCATATTCACCATCTAAATATGCAGAAACAGGAATTATCTTATTTTCATTATACAAAACAGCCTTTATTATAGCTACTATAGCTGTTGCAATTCCATAATAAGTAGTACCTTTTCTATTATATACTTCCCATCCAGCTCTAGCAGTTTCTAATACTAATTTATCTAAATCTACATTTCCAAATCTATCTTTATTATCTTCTATTACTTTGTTAAATGACTTTCCTCCAATATAAACATGTGACCATGGAACCATTTGAGAATCTCCATGTTCTCCCATTGAATATGCCTGAACACTTCTAGGATCAACATTTAATAACTCTCCTATGAAATTTTTTAATCTAGCCGAATCTAAGGATGTACCAGTTCCAATTACATTACTTTTTGGTAATCCAGAAAGCTTTTTAACATAATAAGCTATAGAATCAACAGGATTGGATACTACTACAAAATGCCCATTAAACCCACTTTCCATTATTGGATCTACTATTGACTTTACAATCTTAGCTGATAACTCTAATGTATCTAATCTAGACTGTCCTTTAATAGGTGGCGCTCCTGCTGTTATTACAACTATATCAGCATCTGCACATTCTGCATAACTTCCTGTAGTGACTCTTGTATTTTTATTTAAGTATTCAATGCAATGGTTTAAATCCATTACTTCTCCTTTTGCTTTTTCCTCATTTATATCTATCATAAGAATATCATCACATACACCTTGTGTAATCAAACTAAAGGCTGTACTTGATCCTACTAACCCAGTTCCTACTATTGCTACCTTTTTACTTTTAAATGTCATAATATGGACCTCCTAATTTATTTTACATATTTAACTATTATATTATCACAAAAATGTATTCATTATATTAGAAAATGTTATATTAATACAAAAATATATTTATTCCATAATAAAGAGCCTTAGAATTTATCCCAAGACTCCTCTTAAAAATCTATTTATTTGTTACTTCAATTCCATTAAATTTGTTATTTACTATTAAAATATCAACTCTTCTATTTTTAGCCCTACCTTCTTCAGTATCATTTGTTGTAACAGGCTTATATTCTCCATATGCACGTGTTGATAACCTATTTGAACTAACTTGACATTCATTAGCAAAAGTTTTCAGCACATTTACTGCTCTTGCTGAAGAAAGTTCCCAATTTGAATCATACAAGTCATTTTTAATTGCAACATTATCTGTATGGCCTTCTATTATTATATCATTATCAACTTTATTTAAAACCTTTGATATATCTATTAGCTGCTTTTTATGGTCATCCTTAACTATTGCCTTAGCACTATCAAATAATATAGTATCAGAAAAACTTATTACAAGTCCTCTTTCCTCTGATTTGGTTGATACACTTCCTTCTAATCCAGCTTCACTAATAAGCTTATCAATTTGAACTTTAATCGAATTTAATTTTTGTTCTTCAGTAATTTCATTATTCTCTATTTCTTCTTTATCAGGATCTCCAGTTGCAGGATTTCCTTCTATAACTCCTACATTACCTGAATCATTCATATTAAAAGCTTGGTGAAGCGATGTTGATATCTGTTGGTATTTTTCTTTATCTACATTAGAAGATGCATATAATATTACAAAAAGAGCCATTAGTAATGTAATTAAATCTGAATATGTAAGTAGCCATCTTTCGCTATTTTCTTTCTTATTTTGTTTTTTCCTCATTTTCACTTTTACACCTACTTACTATCTTTTAATAAAGCTTCATTTCCATCTTCTAAAAATCCTTCAAGTTTACTTACTAGAGT
Source organism: Clostridium sp. SHJSY1 (assembly GCF_031626875.1). Lineage (NCBI taxonomy): Bacteria > Bacillati > Bacillota > Clostridia > Eubacteriales > Clostridiaceae > Clostridium > Clostridium sp. SHJSY1. Next base: position 1,064 of record NZ_JANDMF010000092.1, on the reverse strand, counting down.
ATTTGGATTAACACCTTGCTGAATAAGTAATATCGCTTCTATTATCATTTGCTTTTCAATGACTTCTTGTTTGTTTAGCATCTTTAATTTATTTGCTATTGGTAACCATAAAAGATTTGCTGAAGATATTCCATATAAAGTTGCCATAAATGCTGATGCAATTTTAGGCCCTAATGTTGTTGGATCACTTAAATTGGCAACTACTTGAACTAATCCCATTACTGTACCTATAATACCCATAGTAGGAGCATATCCTCCAGCTGCTGAAAAAATCTCCATCCCATCTTCATGTCTCTCTACTACTTGTTCTAATTTTGTCTGCATAATGCTTTCAATTGTTGATTGTTCTATTCCATCTACAACTAATTGAAGTCCTTGCTTTATAAAAGGATCTACATTGCTTTCTGCCACCTCATTTTCTATAGATAGAAGTCCCTCTTTTCTTGTTTTTGTAGATATATCTCTAAAATATATTATATTATTTACCATGTTACTTTCTCTCTTTTGAAAAGCTATCTTTATTACTTTAGGAAACTTCTTTAGAACACTCCCTGGAAATGATACTACTACCGCACCAATCGTTCCTCCAAATACTATTAGTGCCGCTGATAGCTGAAATAAAGCCTTTATCATTCCTTCTTCTAAAACATAACCTAAGATTAATGAAATAAAAGCTGTTACTAGACCTCCTACTATTACAATATCCATTCTGTACCTCCTATATATTCTCCTACACCATACAATTCATCTTTTATTTACAATATTTTTATGTATTTACTATTTATTTAATTATCGTACAGATTTTATTAATATTTAGCTTTTTTGTAATATTTTATATTTTTATTTATTTTTAGGTTTTTTTATACACAAAAAAGACTATTGAAAAAATTCAATAGTCTAAAATATGGTGCGATATCAGGGGATCGAACCCGGGACACCCTGATTAAGAGTCAGGTGCTCTACCAACTGAGCTAATATCGCATAATAAACCTGGCAACGTCTTACTCTCCCACACAGTCTCCCATGCAGTACCATCAGCGCTGTAGAGCTTAACTTTCCTGTTC
>NZ_JANDMF010000091.1:0-5810 GCF_031626875.1 Clostridium sp. SHJSY1 | reverse complement strand
AATGGGGGAAATAACTAAAAAAAATAATAAAAAAAGGGCATACCCATGGGCTTTATTGAGTTTCCGTGAGTGCTCTAATCATAAAAGGAGGAAAGCTTTTGATTAAGATAGAGACAATATTATGTTTTCTCAAAAATAAGTTGGGGTGCAGAATTTGGGGGGAATATGAAGAAGAGTGTATAATTGAGGATGTAGGGCTACTAGAAAAAGATATGACTTTCAATACTAAAACTATATATTTAGCAAAGGAAATAAGTAATATTACTAGGGAAATTAATATTTTAACAATTGTAGAGAAATTAGATACAAGCATAAATATATTACAAATTGAAACCAGTACTTTTATAGAGGATATATATAGGGAAATTAGAAAATTTATATATTTCCAGTATAAGATATATGCAAAAAAATCCAATCTTTATAGTAGTTTGTATAAGTGTAATAGTATTAATGATATGTTAAATATAGGAGAAAAATATTTAAACAATCCAATATATATATTAGATACTAGTTATAGAATTTTATGTGGTTCTAAAGGTGCTAATTCAATTGAGGCATATGTACAACATGAAAATGGGGAGACCTATTTGTTAATGGATACTATTAATATTATGAAGAAAGATAAATGTATGGAGGATATCTACAAATCAAAAGAAGCTTTTTTTAAATCAGCAGATAATAATCTTATATTTTGTGGAATACGTATTGATGATATTACTGTATCTTATATATGTATCCTTGAAGAGTATAGAAAATTTGTTGAAGAGGATTTAGAATTAGTAAATGCATTATCAGAAGTTATTTCGCTACAAATGCAGAAAGATAATTTATTTATAAATAAATCAGGATTGGAAGAAGAATATTATTTAATGGATCTATTAATTGGAAGGATAAAAGATATTAATTATATGAAACAAAGATTGGGAAACATAAATTTTAAGGTGAATAAAAATTTTTGCCTAATAACTATACCTTTTTCTCAAAGCTTTCATGATTATCGGCATAATTTTGCATTAAAACAATTAATTAATTCTGCTAAAAATATACTTGGAAGTTGCATTGCAGCATATTACGAAGATAAAATAAATTTATTGGTAGGGTCAGAAAGAAATGATGTAATTTCTAAAAATATAAAAGAAAAATTTACTGAATTTTTAATGCTTAATAACTTGAAGGCAGCAATCAGTTCTATATTTTCCAATATACTTCAAACAAGAGACTTTTATGTACAAGCTATATGTACTTTAGAATTATCAGAACATCTAAGAGAAGATAAGAATTTATTAAATTTTAATGATTATTTAGAATATTATTTATTTCATACATATGAAAATGGTCATAATAATAAAAAAAGATTAGAACTTAATAAATTGATTCATCCTCTAATTAATAAACTTATGGAAATAGATAATGATACTAAAGGAGAATTATTAAAAACATTAATAGTTTATTTAGAAAGTAATAGGAATGCTAGTATAGCTTCAAAGAAATTGAATATTCATTGTAGTACATTTTTTTATAGGTTTCATAAAATAGAAAACCTTTTAGATGTATCTTTAAATGATAGTGAAGCATTATTTAAATTTGAATTATCATTTAAAATATTAAAGTATCTAAAAATTGGACCGTGTCTAAACTGAGTGATTATATAATGTTAAATTTCAATAACTTTGATATTAATATTACAGCTATAATTAAAGAGGATTCATAAAAATATACTTTCACTATTACGAGTAAAGTAGTTAAAATCCTCTAATTCTTTTATAAAAGATAAAGCAGCAGGAGATGTGGTATTATAAGATCTAATCAATAATCCGATATTTCTAAAATAATTTGGAGTAAGTTTTATAACATTTAGCTTAAATGAATTAAAACTAAGAATCATTTCTGGAACTATTGAAACTCCTAATCCTTTGCTAACCATAGATAAAATTGTATGATTATTTTCAATTTCAAATTTTATTTTAGGATTTATATTATTTTCTTTAAAGATTTTTTTTATAAGTAAATCACAACCAGACTTTGACATTATAAATGGATATGATTCTAAGTCTTTCATAGAAAAGGAATTTTTAAAGCTTAAAGGATGTTCTTTATTAGTAATAACAACTAAGTTATCATTCCATAATGGTATAAAATCTAATCCCTTAGATGGATTGGCAGAAAAACCTAGGTCTATTGTTCCAGATGAAATCCAATCTTCTATCTCATCATAAGTTCCTTCAAAGATTTTTAAATCAATATTAGGATATTTTTTTTGATAGTTTAAAATAATATTAGGTAATATTTCAGAAGAAACACTTGGAAATGAACCAACTCTTAGTAATCCAGAATCCATGCCCAATATAGATGCTGCTTCTTGTTTTATTAATGAAGCTTTATTTAAAATATCTAAAGCATATTCATATATTTTTAATCCCTCATTTGTTAAACTAACACCAGTACGATTTCTATACAAAAGATTAAAACCTAATTCTTCCTCAAAAGAGGCTATAATATGACTAATGGCTGATTGAGTAAGGGATAAGTTCTGTCCAGCTTTGGTAAAACTTCCTAAATTAACTATTTGAACAAAAGTTTCAAGTTGTTGAAGAGTCATAAAAAAAATCTCCTTTCATGAAAAAAATTCATATTAATTATTATAAACATTAATTTTACTAATTTAAAGAAGCGCAATATAATTAATATGGTTATGTTAATACAGAAAGGAGTAACAGAGAGAGTTGTTAGATAAAAAAATTTATACTGATGGAAAATTTGTAGTAGTTATGGCTACATTATGTTGTTTATTGTGGGGGAGTGCCTATCCTGGAATAAAAATTGGGTACAAGCTGTTTGACATTACAAGTGATATTCCATCAAAGTTTTTATTTGCAGGCTATAGGTTTTTTATAGCAGGACTAATTTTGCTTGTTGTGGCACAGTTAAAAGGGAAAAGCATTTTTTCTATTTCAAAGAGGAATTTTTCTAGATTATTTCTTTTGGGAGCTTTCCAAACATCACTACAATACATATTCTTTTATATTGGGGTAGCTAATACTACAGGAGTAAAGGGATCTATAATGAATTCTACTGTAGCATTTTTTAGCATTATTTTAGCGCACTACATATATGCAGATGATAAACTAAATAAAAAGAAAATAATTGGATGTGTTATTGGATTTATAGGAGTTATAGCTGTAAATTTTGAATCAAATTTATTAGAATTTTCATTTGTTCCTAATGGAGATGGCTTTGTAATAATTGCAGCTTTAATTTTTTCAATAGCAGCAATTTATTCTAAAAAACTTACTAAAAGTATGGATACTATAGTAATAACAGGATATAGCCTATTTATAGGAGGGGTTATTCTTGTGATGTTAGGTCTTTTTGGTGGTGGGGAAATGAGCAGATTCACAATAGAATCCTCAGCAGTTTTAATTTATTTGGCCTTATTATCATCAGTAGCATTTTCAGTTTGGAATTTACTATTGAAATATAATAAAGTAGGACTAGTATCTGTGTATAACTTTTTAACTCCGATTTTTGGATCAATACTTTCAGCGATTTTTTTAGGAGAGACTATTTTAGAAGTAAAGAATATAATTGCACTTATATTAGTTTGTATAGGAATATGGATGGTTAATAAAGAATAAGAAAAATAAAAAAATCTATAAAATTGTTTGAAAACAATTTTATAGATTTAAAAATGGTGCCGGTAGCCGGAGTCGAACCGGCACGGTATTGCTACCGGCGGATTTTGAGTCCGCTACGTCTGCCAATTCCATCATACCGGCAAATTAACGCCAAAGTTATAGTAACATAACTTTGAAAAAAATACAAGAAAAATTTTTTCAATGGAAATAGAGAAAAAATTTGAATATAATAGTTGTTAGAAAGTTCTACTTTTGCTACAATAGGTGGTAGGATAAAAATATCCCCAGTGGGACATTTTTTAACCTACCTTATTTATGTAGCTTGAGTATAAGCTATAATAACTTAATAATTAAGGAGGAGAAAATCAATATGATGTATTCAAAAGAAGTTGAAGAAATGTGCGTTGTTGCAAAAGGGCCTAATCATGGATCAGCACCAATTCCTTCAGAAGGAAAATGGGTTCAATCTAAAGAAGTAACTGATATATCAGGTTTAACTCATGGTATAGGTTGGTGTGCACCACAACAAGGAGCTTGTAAATTAACATTAAATGTTAAGGATGGTATAATCCAAGAAGCATTAGTTGAAACAATTGGATGTTCAGGAATGACTCATTCAGCTGCTATGGCTTCAGAAATTTTACCAGGAAAGACAATTTTAGAAGCATTAAACACAGACTTAGTTTGTGACGCTATAAACACAGCTATGAGAGAATTATTCTTACAAATCGTTTATGGAAGAACTCAAACTGCATTCTCAGAAGGTGGACTACCTATAGGTGCAGGTCTTGAAGACTTAGGAAAAGGATTAAGATCTCAAGTTGGTACTATGTACGGAACTTTAGCAAAAGGACCAAGATACTTAGAAATGGCAGAAGGTTATGTAACAGATGTAGCTTTAGATTCTGACAAAGAAATCATTGGATATAAGTTTGTTAACTTAGGAAAAATGATGGAAAGTATTGCTAAGGGTGTAGATGCTAACGAAGCATTAGAAAGTGCTAAGGGACAATACGGAAGAGTTGCTGATGCAGCTGAATTAATTGACCCAAGACATAAATAATTATAGGTAAAGGAGGAAAATATATTATGGCATTATTTGAAAGTTTTGAAAGAAGAATAGGACAAATCACTCCTGTATTAGAAAAGTACGGAATGAAGACTATGGAAGACGCTAAAGCAGTATGTGCAGAAGCAGGAATAGATCCATACACTATAGCTAAAGAAACTCAACCAATCGCATTTGAAAATGCTGGATGGGCTTACACTTTAGGTGCTGCTATAGCTATAAAGAAAGGTTGCACAAAGGCTGCTGAGGCTGCTGAAGCAATCGGAGAAGGATTACAAGCATTCTGTATCCCAGGTTCTGTTGCAGATGACAGAAAAGTTGGATTAGGACACGGAAATCTTGGAGCTATGCTTTTAAGAGAAGAAACTAAGTGTTTCGCATTCTTAGCAGGTCACGAAAGTTTTGCTGCTGCTGAAGGTGCTATTAAAATAGCTGAAAAAGCTAACAGAGTAAGAAAAGAACCATTAAGAGTTATATTAAATGGTCTTGGAAAAGACGCTGCATTCGTTATTTCAAGAATTAATGGATTCACATATGTTCAAACTCAATTTGACTACTATACTGGAGAAGTTAAAGTAGTTAAAGAAAAAGCATACTCAAACGGAGAAAGAGCTAAAGTAAGATGTTACGGTGCTGATGACGTTAGAGAAGGTGTTGCTATAATGCATATGGAAGGTGTTGACGTTTCTATAACTGGTAACTCAACTAACCCAACAAGATTCCAACACCCAGTTGCTGGAACATACAAAAAGGAATGTGTAGAACAAGGTAAGAAATACTTCTCAGTTGCATCAGGTGGTGGTACTGGAAGAACTCTTCACCCAGATAACATGGCTGCAGGTCCAGCTTCTTACGGTATGACTGATACCATGGGAAGAATGCACTCAGATGCACAATTCGCTGGATCATCTTCAGTTCCTGCTCACGTTGAAATGATGGGTCTAATCGGAATGGGGAACAACCCAATGGTTGGAGCTACTGTTGCAGTTGCAGTTGCTGTAGAAGAAGCAATGAGCAAATAGTAATTTCTGTTCATTAATAACAAAGTTCTGAACGAAATAACAAAGTTCTGAACCAAACTCCAATACGCCTCTTCAGATGGACAA
>NZ_JANDMF010000090.1:0-7219 GCF_031626875.1 Clostridium sp. SHJSY1 | reverse complement strand
AGAAATTTCGTATAACATATGTATAAGATAATTGTATTTCTCTCTCTTTTATCTTAACTACATTATACGAGAATATTAGGATAGAAAGAGATTTTATAATACATGATGGTGCTACTTGTGTTGTGTTTGGTGATAAGAAAGATTTAACATTTAAGGTTATGACTGCTGATGCCTTAGATAAAGAATATGAGAATGAACAAGATGAGTTTTTTTCAACTGAAAATGGTTTGGTATATTATAATCATTATTGGGGAGTGCAAATTTCGAAGTTAATTATTTTTTCTGAAACTGTATTTAAATTTTTAATAAGTATCAGTAATATTTCTGGTGATAGTAAAATTGAGTTAGAGCATTTCTTTTCTCAAGGAATAAATAAATTTGTTGATAGTGATGGGAAAGAATGCAAAGATGTACAAGACGTTCTAATGGATATGCTAAGAATAATAATTGAAACTTAAAATAAATAAGGAGTATAGATATAGATAATAAATTAATAAATTCCAATTTGCAATGATGTATAATTTTAATGAAGGATGCAAGTACAAGCACTAAGAGTAGTTATTGATTATATATAAAACTTCTCATTATAATAAAAAGTTATAGTACATGAAAATGAAATGTTGAATAAAAGTTAGTAGTAATATAGGTAAGAGTTAGGAAATTATCCCTAGCTCCTTGAATTTAGATTATAATTTTTAAAAAAGTTGTGTAGTAATATTATTTTTTCATTACAATTAGAAAGAACATATCTTGAATAAGAAACTACTTTAATATCATCACCAAAGAAGGTGTATAGGACTCTTATACTTTTTATGGGTTGTATCTAAGGTGAATTTTATATTATCTTCATAGGTGGCAATACACTAAGGAGAGTATAGGTATAATTTTTAAATATATAAAATCTAAAAATATTCTTAAATTTATCTTTGGCTTTTTAAAGTTAGATTACATATTTGTCTTATTGTTAAGTTATGTAATTTTCTATAGCTTAATAATTTATCTTTAGTATTATCAGTTTCCTCTAAATAGATGTCAAAAAAATATTTTGTATCAAGTTTAAAATATGCAACTAATTTTCTTAATATATCAATTTAAGAAAGCTTTATTCCAAGGTCAATATCTCCAATACAATTTCCAACATTAAATCTGACTATTTTGGATGTGGGATTAGATGCTCAAGGTATTATTAGTATCAGGGATATAGGGTATAGTAATATGATTAACAGATATAATTCTAGTTATTAAAAGAAGTAAAATATTAAATCTAAAAATATAAAGTATTGATATTATATATAAATTCATTGGTAAATAGAAAAGAAGAGGTAGGATAGCTATTTATACATATAAAAATTAAAGGCTTGGATTTGCTTTATATTAGGCAAGTGACAAGCCTTTCATAATATATATCTAAGCTACCCAATAAATAAAATAAGTTTAATTAATCTAAAACATATTTCTATTTAATCAAGGAATATATAAAAAAATAGATTTTAGTAGAAGTAATTGATTATAATATATTTATTAGAAAGATTTTAAGTGATTCTAAAGTATAAGTTGAGAACTAAATAATAGGGGTGGATGTATGGGGGTTAGTGATCTATTTAAAGTAAAAGATTTTAAAGAAAAGATTAAAAGTTTAGAGAATCAAAATGCTGATTATAAGAAACAGATTGAAATTGAAAAAGATAAATCAATAAAAATAGATATTAAAAATAGAAATTTGAAATTAGAAAATGAAAAGATTAAAAAAGAAGTATTAGATAATCAAAATAAAATAATTGAATTAGAAATGAAGATTGAAAATATTGTAAATAAATATAGAAAGAATATTGAAGAAAATAGAATTAATATAGTTAAATTAGAGGCAGATCTTCACACAAGTAAGGAAAAGTATAAAAAAAAATCTTTGCAAAATAAAAATTTAAAATTGAAAAGTGAAAAAATTAAAGAAGAAAGTATATTTAAAGATAATGAAATAGCTAGATTTAAAGATGAAATTCAAGAAGTAAAAGAGAGTATTCAGGAAATTTTAGGACAAAATAAAAATTTGAAATTTGAAAATGAAAAATATAAAAATGATGAGGTAAGTAAAAATAATGAAATAAGCAGATTTAAAGATGAAATTCAAGGAGCAAAAGATAATATTCAAGAAATTTTGAATCAAAATAAAAATTTGAAATTTGAAAATGAAAAATATAAAAATGATGGGATAAGTAAAGATAATGAAATAAGTAGATTAAAAGGCAAAATTCGAAAAATTGAGGAGAAGATTATTTTTGAAAAAGATCTTAGCAAAAGATATATTATTGAAAAAAATTTTTTAAATACTAAGATCAGTGAATATAAAGAGATATTAAATGATAAAGATTATTATAAAATAAGAAATAATAAAAAATATATAGGAAAATTAGAAGATGATAAAAAAATAATAGAAGAAATTATTAAAGGTAAGGAGTATGAAGTTGAAAAACTTATTAACCATATTGAGGAGTTAAAAGAGCAAATTATTGTACTTGATGATGAAATTTTATATCAAAGTTTTGGTATATATATTCCATTATATAATTTTCTAACTTCTGAGCAATATAAAAATAAATTGTTATTAATACGTGATGAACAGAAAAGAATGATAAAATCTAAAACAGCAACATGTAATTTAAGTTATTGGGGAATTGATAGTAATATAAATAAAGAGGTTAAATTACATGGTGATAATGTTAAACAAATAATAAGATGTTTTAATGGTGAGTGTGAAGCTATAATAAATAAAGTTAAATTTAATAATTTAGATAGTATAAAGAACAGAATTGAAAAATCATATAATACATTAAATAAAATGAATAAAAGAAATGGCATTGAAATATCTAAAGAGTATCTGAATTTGAAATATCAAGAATTAGATTTGGTATATGAATATAATGTAAAAAAGCAAGAAGAGAAAGAACAAGCAAGAACTTTAAGAGAAGCCAAAAGAGAAGAAGAAAAATTACAGAAGGAAATTGAAGATAAAAGAAGAGAACTAGAAAAAGAAAAAATGCACTATAATAATGTAATGAAAAATCTTGATGAACAAATAAAAAATGAAAAAAGTGAAACTCGATTAGAAGTGTTAACTGAGAAGAAAGCTGATGTTGAAAATAATTTAAATGATGTATATAAAGCACTAGAAGAAGTTGATTATAGAGAGGCAAATTATAGAGCAGGATATGTTTATATTATATCGAATATTGGCGCATTTGGAGAAGATGTGTATAAAATAGGAATGACACGTAGACTTGAACCACAAGATAGAATTGATGAATTAAGTAGTGCATCTGTTCCTTTTAAATTTGATGTGCATGCTATGATTTTTTCAGATGATGCACCTAAACTGGAAAATGTAATTCATAAAGCATTTGAAGACAAAAAAATAAATGTTGTTAATGGAAGAAAAGAATTTTTTAAAGTATCTATAGAAGAAATTGAAGATGTAGTAAAAGCAAATTATGATAAGTCTGTAGATTTCATAAAAGTTCCAGAAGCACAACAATATAGGGAATCAATGAAATTAAAAGAATGTAAAAGAATATAAATTATGAAAGTTACTGTAGATTTATAATGTTTCTTTATAAATAATAATAAATAATATATGAATAGGATAAATTTTTATTATAGATTTAGTTTTAGAAACAATAAAGGGAACAAAAGGAATTATGCTCTCTTGATAAAATCATCTGATAAGTTCATCAGTCTGTGATTGATTCGAAACAGTATCAATCAGAGTGAAAGTTTTTCACCACCAAGTTGTCATTCATATCGTTAGTTGTTTTGTACCACATTACTATAAACCTTGTAGTGACAATAAGTTTTGGATATATGGAGTATTTTACTTCCTCCATTTTAAGCTATTGCATTACTGAAACTAACCAAGAGGAAGTAGTTTCTTCTTTACAGTTATCTTCAGTAAAGTTAAAATTATTCATAGAATAATATTTGCATTTCTTAATTTTTAGTGGTAAGAAAATTATACTTGAAGGCTTGCAATTACCTGTTACCTTTTAATGGAAAACACTAAAGTTTCGTTTGTATGAAACTTAGGTAATTAAAAAGATAAATAGATTTAAGTAGATAACTTTGGACTGCACTTAATGGGATTGGATGTATCTAATTCCCTTTTTTAATTTTATATAGTTTATCAAATTTGAGACTTTCAAAACCTTTACTCAGTTTAAGACTTTTTATTGCCTATAATGATGACATAGCGATTTTGGGGAGAGGTTTATAGAAAAAGATTTATGGATTAGCGAGCCTGTAAATAATATTTTTAAGGACCAAGATTCAATCTTGATCCTTAAAATATAAAAAATTTTACTGAATCAAATCTTAATTCTTTGCTAATTTTAAAATTAATTTAACTGTTTAGGCATAAGTATTTAGACAAGTTCCTAATTTATTAACATAACTTTTACTTTTTCTTAAAATTTCAGCTAATCGTGATTTGGTTAGACAGCTTTTTATCCAATATCACTTTATTATACATGAATATTAAAAGCTGTATCCTCATATTAGGTCGAAAGTTTTTAGATGGTATTTACCTTTTCTTATGGTAAAATTATCTTGTAAATATAACTTATAGGCTTTTGAAATCGATTTAAAGAATTTGTTTTAGGAGGAAATGTTAGTAAAAATAAAATCGATAAACCTAAGATAGAAGCCAATAAAGTAATAGATCTTACAAATTATTAGGGGTTTAATTTGTAATAAAAGAAATAAGTTAAAAAATTAATCATTAATGGGGGAAATAAATTCAGGGGTGTAGGGAATTAATGAACAAGGGCAAAACAAAAACAAAGAGAGTTGTATTAATTATAAAAAAGAAAAAGAAAGAAGGGGAAAATTAACTGGATCTCAATTATGATCCAGTTAATTAATTTATTGAAAATAAATTAGATCCAAATTGAAGTAGTTACAGAGTTTCATTAAATTATCTTTACATATTTTATGACCATTCTCATATTTACAAATTGATGAATATCCAATATGGGCATTAATGGCAAGCTGCCTTTTGGTTAAGCCATTCATCAATCTAAGTTTATGTATTTTCTCTGCAAGGTTATTTGCAGGTAGGTTATTATGTATTGTATCTGTAGGATTATTAACATCCTCAAATACTTCTCTGAATGTTGCAGTATTGTTCACATAGGACATGCAAAATTGATGACAACTTATTACCCTCTTCATAAATTAAGAAAAATAAAAGGATTAGAACATGTAAAATATATTGATCCTTATGCTGGAAGTAAAGGAAATTCTATAAGATACCTTTCAGTTGCTCCTAGAACAAATGATATGAAAGTAGTAGGGGTAGATAATTTGTTCTGTGCAGGGGAAAAGAGTGGATTATTTGTTGGTCATACAGAAGCTATATGTACAGGAACTTTAGCAGGTCATAATGCAGTTAGACTGATGATGGGATTATCTCTTTTAATTCTTCCAAATTCCATTGCTATAGGAGATATAATATCCTATGAAAATGAGAAATCTGAAACAAGAGAAGGAAGAAAAGAAAGATATACCTTTGCAGGAGCTGGTTACTTTAAGAGGATGCAGGAGCTTGGACTTTATACTATGGATATTAGGGAGATTAAGAAGAGAATAAGTAAGTTGAATTTAGATGGAATATTTGATGATAGATTATGTTAAAAGTTTTAAATTTAATTAATATGAAAAATACTGGCTTTGGTCAGTATTTTTCATATATAGTTGAAAATTAGTTCTATTTACAAAATGGGGTTAACTATGTAAAATATGAATATTGTATGGGAACCTAAATTATTAAGCAAACGATAGAATTGAAAATAAAAAATATATAGTTGAAATGTTTAATAAGGTTATAAAGAATAATAGTGAATTTTAATATAAGACATACTTTTTCATATTAGGTTTATAAATATTAAATCATTTAGCATAAGTGTATTTATAAATCTAATTTAAATGAAATGGCCAAATTACGAAAGTTAATTCCAGGGATAGTATTAATAGGTACAAGAATAGAAATGCAAAGATTAGAAGAAATATTAAATATGAATAGTGTAACTATTTCGATAAGAAGGTTAGAAAATAATTAAGTTGGCATATTTGTGCAAAAATCATAATGACATTTATAATAAAAATTGAAAATATGATACTTTAAAATTTAAGGAGAATTTATATGTATACAGAATTAGATAAGTATCTATCAGGATTTTTTACAGAGGATTCCTGGTATGATGATGGATTTGAAATTGCAAGAGAGATGTTGGAAGAATTTAATGATAATGATTGGGAAAAATTACTTAGTGATATTCTTCTAAAATCTGTGGAATGGCAGATTAGATTTGCATATTGTGTAGATAGTAATATAAATGATGAAAATATAATAAAATGTCTAATTATTCTTTCTAATTTAGATAATGAAGCGTTATTTGAAGGATGTATTGATTCTTTAAGATGTATTGTTAATTCAGAAAATATAGAATCAATATCTAAGGATAAGATATTGATTGAAAAAGTCAAAAAGTTACTACCTATGTGTGGAGATGTTACTAGAAAAATATTTGAAGATTTTCTTATAAAATTAAAAGATAAGATTATATGATACATTTAATAGTTCAGAGACATTTATATTAAAGTAAAAGCATCGATTTCATCTTTTAAAGAAAAACAATTACATTCTGACAAATTTTCTTTAATAGCTAAAATTTTAGAATTAGAATTTAACATAAAAAGAAGCGTCAGAAATAATTCTTACTGGAACAAGGGTAGAAATGATAAGGTTACAAAAAATATTAGCAAGTCAATCTATTGAATCATGGATGAAAAGAATAAAATAGAAACTTATTCTGAGTTAAATACCTAAAATTTAATCTTAAAAAGTAAAAATATATATACAAATCTTAGTTTCAAGAGTAAATTATAGACTTTCAAGAAAACTATGTTCAAATTATATATGTATTATGATAACCTGGTTATAGGGTTAATTTTAACCTATTTATAAAGTTATTATTAACTTTTAAAATTATATTTAAGGAGTGAATATCAAATGAAAAAGAAAGTTATTTCAATTCTTGCAGTTGCAGCATTAGCATTCTCATTATGGGGAGCACCGATAAAAGCTAGCGCAGCTACATCTGGAGACATTACTATTGAACCAAATGGGTCTATGACTTTACAACAAGCTATAGATAAGGTACAACCAGGT
>NZ_JANDMF010000089.1:0-7864 GCF_031626875.1 Clostridium sp. SHJSY1 | reverse complement strand
TCAGATTCGTAGAATCTGGGATTTATTTTTTTGCACAAAAATGAGCTGCACACTAATTATTTAGTGCGACAGCCCCTTAACTTTTTTTTATAATTGATGATAAAATATTTTTTGTGTTATTTTATATTTTTTATGTTATTTAACTCTGAAATGTTTTCCCCATCATTAATATCTAAATGTTTTGAAGTATTATTATTTGTATCTTTTACTTCGAAATTATCTAACTTACGATAAATTTTTTCTAATAGAAATGTTTTATATTTTAAATTGTGGAAAGCTTTTAGGGCTACCACAAATAACCATAAACCTATGAACATAAAGGTAACCATGAAAGTTATACCAACAATACATGTAGCACCAAATAAGTAAGACATAATAGCACCTCCTTAAATTATAAAATCATTATATCATCAAAATGAAATTCTTACTAATTAGAATTACTAGGATAATGATTATTCAATAAGAGTAATGGATATAATTGTAAAGACTAAGGAAAAAGGAGAGTGACTAATGAAGAAATTTATTATACCTCTAATAATGTTGATAGGAATAGCTGCTTTCATATTAAGCTTTATTAAAGTTAAGGATACTCAAAAAGTTGAAAAAGAAAATGATATAGTGTTTGCAGTCACTAATATACCAGTAGACTTAGATAAAGTGACTGGTTTATCAAAAGAAGATGAAAATCTTATATGTGCAACAAGTAGAGGGCTAGTAGAGAAGGATAAGGATGGGAAAGTAATTCCTTCATTAGCTAAAGAAATTAATCTTAAGGACAATGGAATAGAATATGAATTTGTGCTAAATGATAATATGTATTGGAGTGATGGTAGTCTTATAACATCAGAAGATATAAGAGATTATTTTAAAACTTTAATAAAGGTTGAAGATGAAGAAAATATAAAACCATTATTAGATGTATATGGTGCTGATTCCTTTAAAAAAGGAAAAGGAACTTTTGAAAAAGGAGTAGCTATAACTGCTAATGAAAAAAGTATCACCATAAGATTAAATAAGAAGAATGATAATTTTTTATTAGAATTGACTAAACCACAATATAGAATCCGAAAATACTTACAGTTGTGGAAAAACATAAAAAATTCATATAAGGATATAGCTTATTCGGGAGTATATTCAATAAAAAGTATGGACACTAATAAGATTGAATTGGAGAAGAACTCAAAGGAAGAAAATACATTGAAAAATATTACATTTATTAAAGATGAAAATGTAGAATTATCTATGGCATCTTATGAAATAGGAGAAAGAGATTTAATATTTGATCCCCCTATAAGTCAATTAAGTAGACTGAAGGAGGATAAAAAATTATTTTCATATCCTTCTAGTGAGGGAATATATTTATCTATTCCAACTTCAAAAACTAATACATCATTAGTGAATAGAAAAGAAATATATAAAATGATATATAATGCTACAAATAATTTTGCAGGAGATAATCCTGAAACAGTAGAATCAGCTGAAGGTAGCTACTTTAGAGAGGATAAGGATAATTTAGATAAACTTCAAAGTAGGAAAGTTAGTTTAAATAATGTTGGAAATGTTGAAAAACCCAAAGTGATTACTTTATTAGGAGAAGATACAGAGGAGATCAGAAGTTATTGTAGATATTTAACTGATTGGTTTAAAGAAAAGGAAAATGTACAATTTAAATATTCATTGGAAAGTAAAGCAGATATCGAACAATCTCAAGTCAGAGACAAGTATGACATAGTACTAATAAGTTGTGTAGAGGATAGTAAAAATGCAAGTAAGTTATATAATCAAATAAGTTTTTTATGTAATGATGATGAAAAGAAATATTTAAATGATACATCTAGTGCAGAAGGAAAGTTATTTGATTCATATAGAATACTTCCAGTAATGTTTGTAAATGATAATATAGCCATATCTAATAAATTATCAAACATAACATTGGATGGAAACGGTAATATAGAATTTTCTAGTATTAAATAATAAATTATAGATGCTATTTCAAAAGAATATAGCATCTATAATTTTAAATTTATTTAGCAATCTTAAGATTTCTTTTTGCTTTTTTTTTCATTTTTGATATCCTTTATAGAATTATCATTTGAGTTTTTTTCTGTAGCAGATTCATTAGATTCAGAATTTGTAATAGTTTCATCAGTTTTTAAATCTTCTTTAGGTTTTTGGGGTTCTGAATTTGCAATTGATTCAATAGGTTGAGAATTTTTATTAGGGATATCAGTAGAAACATCAAAATTCATATCTTTTATAATATCATCCATAAAATAATGGATGAAAACAAAGAATATCAGTAAGTTTCTATAGCTATCAAATGAATCCTTAGGTTTTGAAAATGTATCTTTCTTTTTAGAATAAGTAATGTTTTTGGCAAACAAAGGAGCCAAACCAGAACTTTCAGGAGATGGTACATTAGGCATTCTAAAGTAACTTTCATCTAACATATCCTGTGAACGAAGAGTAAGTCCTCTATAACGTTCAGTTTCATCCAAAGTAGGAGCATCAGGCCAGCTATAAATACAACCAGAAGAAATGAAATATTTTCTATATAAGTTAGAAATCATACCTCTATATTCAAACATATTATCTTTTTCTTTTGAACCTATAAATATGAATAAAAAGTAAAAACATATATCGAAAGAAGAATATTTGATTTCTTTTTTGTCTGTTAATTTTGTAAATACTCCTTTTTCATCGTTATATAATTCTTTAAGTTTTTGAAAAATTTCGTTACTTTTTTCTTTAAATGTTTCAATTCCAGTATGTTTAAATGAATCCAGTAAAGATAATCCAAATAAAGAAGCAGAATCTAGTGAATCGATATAATAATCTTTTTCATCAAATTTAGAAATTAAAAAGTCACTCAAATCTATAATTAAAGATTTGCATTTTTCTTCTTTGGAAATGTTATATAATACATTGAAAGATAATAAAATTTTGCATCCATCTTCAAAAGATAGGTTGTAAAGTAAATCTTTAAAGTCTAAAAACATATCAAGAATTTGCAAAGAAAAATTTTTATAATCTTCACTAGATGGATCATCTGGGTTATCATGAGCATATAAGTAATATGCATTCATCATAAATGCTTGGTCAACAAAGTTGAATTTTTTATTTTTATCAATTAAGTTGTATCCTTTAGCATTTCCATCTGAAATATTTTTCTTTTCTACAAATATACCTTCTGAATTTCTTAAGTTTTCATAATAAAATTCTAATTGTTCTTTAGATAAGTAAGAATAGGCTTCGCTTAATGAATCAATATTCCTATTATTATCACAATAGTAAGAGTAGTATCGACTAAGATTTAACAGTGCAAGAGTCATCAAAGCATTTGTGGTAGGAGAAATATCTTTTTTAAAAGAGGATTCATCAAATCCATGGGAGCTCTTGTTATGAATAAATATTGGGGAGCTCTTCCTGTATAAGCATATTAGTGGAGAAAAGTCATTTAATATGCTAATATTATTTGTACGAGAAGATTTTTTGGAAGCTCTAAAAGAAGATAAAATCCCACACTTAGAGTTAAGCACAATAGTCTTAATAGCTTCTCTGGATAGGTAGAATAGTTGTCCTTCTATATCTTTTTCAGAAAGACTATTCATTCTAAAAAATGGACCGATATATCTCAAAATATTCACCTCATATTTATTGTTCTTATTTAATTAATATGAGATATGGTGGTAAATAGTGCATAAAATCAAAATTAAAGGAGATTTTTTTAATGAAAGAAGGAAAATTAAACTTTGATGATTTGAGAAAATTAATTCAAGAGAATAAAGGTATAAAAAGGGAAGAAGTGATTGTGAGAAATGATGTAGGAGAAGATTGTTCTGTTATTGATTTTAAAGATTTTTGTGGTGTTTTTTCAACTGATCCTATAACTGGGGCATCAGAAAATTTAGGTAAATTAGCAGTTCATATAAATTGTAATGATATAGCTTCTTCGGGGGGAGAACCTATAGCTATATTAGTAACAATTTTAGCTCCAGTAACATCAAGTTTGGATGAAATAAGTAAGGTAATGGAAGAAGTGAGTACAGAATCAGCTAAACTTGGATTGGAAATTATAGGAGGGCATACAGAAGTAACCTCAGCAGTAAATAAGATGATAGTATCTATAACTGCAATAGGAAAGTGTGAAAAAGAAAAAGTTATTGAAACAGCTGGGGCTAAAGTTGGTGATGATATTATAGTAACTAAATATATAGCTTTGGAAGGTACATCTATATTAACTAATGAATATGAAGAGAGATGTAAAAAAGTATTAAGTGTGAATGAACTTAATGAAGCTAAGATGTTTATAAATAATTTGAGTGTATTAAAAGAAGGGGTAATATCAAAGAATATAGGGGCCAACTCTATGCATGATATAACTGAAGGGGGATTACTTGGAGCTTTATTTGAGGTGGCTATGGCATCTAATACAGGATTTATAGTTTATGAAGATAAGATTCCAATTCAAGATAGTACAAGAAAAATATCTAAAGAATTTTCTATAGATCCATTAAGATTAATTTCATCAGGAAGTATGCTAATTACAAGTGATAGGGGAGAGAAATTAGTTATAGCTTTAGAAAAAGAAGGAATAAAAGCTTCAGTGATTGGAAAAGTTACAAAAAGTAAGGGTATTTTAGTTGCTAATGGAGTAGAATTAATAGTAGAAGAACCTAAAAGAGATGAACTTTTTAATATAAAATAATTTAGAAGGCGGTCATATTAATATGAGAATAAATGGAAGAAAAAAAGATCAGATAAGACATATAAATATCATAAGAAATTATACAAAATATGCAGAAGGATCTGTATATATTGAAGTTGGAGATACAAAAGTGATTTGTAATGTATCTGTTGAAGAAAAAGCACCTCCATTTTTAAAAGGAACTGGAGAAGGATGGATTACAGCAGAATATAATATGCTGCCAAGAGCAACAGGAAATAGAAAAGTTAGGGATATTGCGAGACTTAAAGTTGATGGTAGGTCAATGGAAATTCAAAGACTTATAGGAAGAGCTTTAAGGTCTGTTGTTGATTTAAAAGCTTTAGGAGAAAGAACTCTATGGATTGATTGTGACGTAATACAAGCTGATGGTGGTACAAGAACTACATCAATATCAGGAGCTTTTGTAGCTATGGTAGATGCTATAAATAAGCTTCATAAGGTTAAACCTTTTAAAGTATATCCTATACGAAACTTTGTTGCAGCAACAAGTGTAGGAATAGTTGATAATGAAAAATTGCTTGATTTATGCTATGAAGAGGATTCTAAAGCTAAAGTTGATATGAATGTAATTATGACTGATGAAAGTAATTTTGTAGAGATACAAGGAACAGGAGAAGAAAGTCCATTTAGTAGAGCAGAATTAAATGAATTGCTAGATTTAGGAGAAAAGGGAATAAAGCAAATGATACAAGCACAAAAAGATATTTTAAAAATGGATTCGCTTTGGATTGGAACTGGGGGAAATAAATAAGGATGAAAAAGATAGTAGTAGCCAGCAATAATGAACATAAAATCAGTGAAATTAAACAGATTTTAAACGGTTTAGATTTTGAAATTAAGTCCTTAAAAGAAGAAGATATATATATTGAAGTAGAAGAGGATGGTAAAACTTTTGAGGAAAATGCAAAAAAGAAAGCAACAGAAATAGCAGATTTCTTAAACAAACGTGGAGAAAAAAACTTTGTTGTATTAGCAGATGATTCGGGATTAGAAGTAGAGTATTTAAATGGAGCTCCAGGAATCTATTCGGCTAGGTATTCAGGAGAACATGGAAATGATGAAGAGAATAATAAAAAGTTGTTAGAAGAACTTAGAGAGGTCCCAAAAGAGAAAAGAGGTGCTAAGTTTATTTGTGCTGTGGCATTGATGTGTAGTGATAATATATATATATATGTAAGAGGAGAGGTTGAAGGAATAATAATGGAGAAGTTATCTGGAAATGAAGGTTTTGGATATGATCCACTATTTTTCTATAAGCCATTAAATAAGACTTTTAGTGAACTTACAGCAGATGAGAAAAATAAAATCAGTCATAGGGGAGTGGCACTTAAAAAACTTAAAGAAGAATTAGTTAGGCTAAAGGGATGATATATTTTAGGAGGTAAGATTTTGAAAATAGCTGTCGTTAGTGATACACATAGGATGGGAAAATATATAAAAATAATAAATAATCATATTAAAGATTCAGATATATTGATACATTTAGGTGATAATATAGAAGATATAGAAGAATTGAGTAAAGGATTTAAAGGTGAAGTGTATGGTGTTAAGGGAAATTGTGATTTTTCAAATATATATCCTTCAGAACAAATTTTAAATATAAGTGGGAAAAAGATTTTTATTACTCATGGGCATAATTATGGAGTTAAAAGCACATTCAATAATATTTTTTATAAAGGAAGAGAGATAACTGCAGATATAGTCTTATTTGGTCATACTCATGAGCATATTATCTTTAAAGAAGAAGGCATTATATTTATGAATCCAGGAAGTGTACCTTTACCAAGAAGTAATGGGAGATTTATAGGGTTTATTGAGATAGAAGAAGATAATCTAGATGTATATTTCAAAAAAATAAATGTTACATAATCAACTAAATATATAATGGTAGAATTAGTGCAATGTATAAGAGTATGTAATTATTCCTAATTAGCTTCAATTTTCTTCTGTTTTCATGCTTGTTCAAATTTCTTTTGAAAAAAGTATTGACGTATTACTTTTCATATTGTAGAATAATCCTTGTCGTTGTGAGATACATCAAATGACAAACGGGGTGTAGCGCAGATGGTAGCGCGCATGGTTTGGGACCATGAGGTCGCAGGTTCGAGACCTGTCACCCCGACCAGTATGCGGGTATCGTATATCGGTAATACTCCAGCCTTCCAAGCTGGAAAGGTGGGTTCGATTCCCACT
This sequence comes from Clostridium sp. SHJSY1, assembly GCF_031626875.1. Classification (NCBI taxonomy): domain Bacteria; kingdom Bacillati; phylum Bacillota; class Clostridia; order Eubacteriales; family Clostridiaceae; genus Clostridium; species Clostridium sp. SHJSY1. The sequence goes on along the minus strand of NZ_JANDMF010000089.1, from coordinate 942 downwards.
ACCCGCTCCACAAAGTTGTTGAAGAAATTTTGAAAAAATGCTTGACAAATGTGGGAAAATATCATAAAATAAGATTCGTTGTTATTAAGCGTCTTTAGCTCAGCTGGATAGAGCAACGCCCTTCTAAGGCGTGGGCCAGGAGTTCGAATCTCTTAAGACGCACCATTGTGGTGAATGTAGTTCAGTTGGTAGAGCGCCAGATTGTGGTTCTGGTTGTCGTGGGTTCGAGCCCCATCATTCACCCCATACGTAGGGATATCGCCAAGCGGTAAGGCACCACACTTTGACTGTGGTATTCGTAGGTTCAAATCCTGCTATCCCTGCCAAGATGGTTTACTAGCTCAGTCGGTAGAGCACTTGACTTTTAATCAAGGTGTCCGGGGTTCGATTCCCCGGTAAGCCACCAAAAAAATATAATTAAATGCAGATGTGGCGGAATTGGCAGACGCACTAGACTTAGGATCTAGCGCCTTAGGCGTGGGGGTTCGACTCCCTTCATCTGCACCAAATTGCGGAAGTGGCTCAATGGTAGAGCGCCACCTTGCCAAGGTGGATGTTGCGGGTTCGAGTCCCGTCTTCCGCTCCAAATATGCGGGTATCGTATATCGGTAATACTCCAGCCTTCCAAGCTGGAAAGGTGGGTTCGATTCCCACTACCCGCTCCAATAGTTTAAGAATATCAATGCGGAAGTGGCTCAATGGTAGAGCGCCACCTTGCCAAGGTGGATGTTGCGGGTTCGATTCCCGTCTTCCGCTCCAGATATGCGCGGGTATCGTATATCGGTAATACTCCAGCCTTCCAAGCTGGAAAGGTGGGTTCGATTCCCACTACCCGCTCCAGTAAACTTTATAATATAATGAAATTATAAGCGTCTTTAGCTCAGCTGGATAGAGCAACGCCCTTCTAAGGCGTGGGCCAGGAGTTCGAATCTCTTAAGACGC
>NZ_JANDMF010000088.1:0-8026 GCF_031626875.1 Clostridium sp. SHJSY1 | reverse complement strand
TAATTTAAGTTTATTTTTCTATAAAAGTAGTTCATGAAATACTTTAAATACTATCTATTTTTCTACACTAGATTTTTCATAATATTAATAAACAAAAAAGCGCAATAACCCCAACTTGGAGCAATTACGCGGTACCATCCAATAAAATCTTATCTTAATTCAAATAACGGCTAAAAACCGATAAAGCTTACTAACATTTCAGCCTTATAGCTCATGAGCGAGTTCAAAAGGGAAAATTTGCAGGTTCTCACCATACCCTACTCTCTTAAAAATCTCATACTTTTTACTACTCTCATTCTTCGCTTTTAATTATTAACTTATCAATAATATTACTATATGGCAACTCATATGTCAACATATCGGTGATTTTTTTTCTTAATCATTAACTTTGTCGTTTTTTCACCAACTTTCCTATAACTCAGTATATTTCTTACTGTTCCCTTTCGCTTTTTCAACTGGATACTTAGCTTCATTCTTATCCATCTTCTTGTTTATTATTTCTTCTATATCTACATCTAATGCATCTACCATATGTAAGCAATATACAATTACATCTGCTAATTCCTCTTCAACATGTTCTTTATTAAAATTTTCATCATCCCACAAAAAACTTTCTAGTAACTCACTTGCTTCTATAGATATTGCCTTAGCTAAATTACTAGGTGTATGAAATTGCTTCCAATCCCTATCATCTCTAAATTTCTTTATTCTTTCAATTGTTTTTTTCATGATTTATCACTCTCTTCCATTTATATAATACTCTATAAAAATTATACTATATATACACATTAAATTTCTTATTCAAGTCTTATACAATCCTTTTTTTAACATTTCATTAGATAATTTTATACTGTATAATGAAATTAATCAAATGAAAATAGGAGACAAGGTAAAAAATGATAAAATTAATTGCAACAGATATGGATGGAACTTTATTAAATGAAAAAGGACAAATTCCAGAAAATTTTCCTTATATACTAGAAAGGCTTGAAGAGAAAAATGTAAAATTTGTAGTGGCTAGTGGACGTCCATACTTCACTCTTTATGAAAATTTTGCTCCAGTTTCTGATAAACTGTATTATATTTGTGATAATGGTGCCTTTATTGTTGAGAAAGGTAAAATTATTAGTATAAGTGTAATGGACAAGTTCAAAGTTAATGAAATGATTAGATGTATAGAGTCTATTCCAAATACTGAAATTATATTATGTGGGAAAAATGGTGCTTATCATAAACCATGTAATAAAGAATTCTCTTCTGAAATAGATAAATATTATGTAAAAAAATATGTAGTTGAAGATTTAACCACGGTTGATGATGAAATATTTAAAATTGCTATTTGTTGTTTAGAATCATCCTCAATTACTTCATATAACATTCTTAATTCTAATTTTAGTGAAGAATTTATGATTGTTGTTTCAGGGGAAGCTTGGGTTGACATTATGAATAAAAATGTAAATAAAGGTGAAGCTTTGAGAAAGATTCAAGAAAGTGAAAGTTTTTCATATAATGAAACAATGGTATTTGGAGACTTTTACAATGATATAGAAATGCTTAAAAATGCACATTATAGCTTTGTAATGGAAAATGCCAATGAGGATATGAAGCAATACGGTAACTTTATAGCTCCTAAAAATACTGAAAATGGAGTAATAGGAACTATTGAAAAATACATATTTAATTCTTAAAGCAATCAGGTATTGATGAATTTTTCGTCAATACCTGATTTTTTCTATAATTCTACTCTATTTCTCTTTTCTTCTCTATAAAAAGCTCGAATATTTTCAATTAAATCTGTAAACAATCTATTTCTAGCCTCTACACTTGCCCATGCAATATGAGGTGTCATCACTAATCTATCTTTATTTTTTATATGCAATAATGGATTATTCTCTGGAGTTGGCTCTACTGAAAATACATCTAAAGCTGCTGCTGCAATTATCTCTTCATCTAAAGCTTTAGATAAATCCTCATCAACAACTATAGGCCCTCTTCCCATATTTACTAAAACAGCACTCTTCTTCATTTTGCTTAAATTCTCATAATTAAATAACCCTTGAGTTCTATCATTTAAAGGTGCATGGATAGATATAATATCACTTTCCTTTAAAAGCTCTTCAAGCTCTACTCTATTATAATCAGAATTATTATTTTTACCTGATGTTGAATAATAAACAACCTTTGCTCCAAAAGCATCTGCTATCTTAGCAACTTTTTTACCTATAGTTCCAAGACCAACTATTCCCCATACTTTTCCCTCTATATCATTAAACGGTCTATCTAAATTGGTAAACATACCTGATTTTGAATATTGTCCACTCTTAACAAATTTATCATAATAAGCAATCTTATCATATAAATGCAAAAGTGTTGCAAATGTGTGTTGTGCAACTGTTGGTGTTGAATATCCAGCAACATTAGTTACTGCTATATTTCTTGCTTTAGCATATTTAATATCTATATTATTAAATCCAGTTGCAGCTTCACAAATAAGCTCAAGATTTTTGGCTTCTTTTAAATTATCTTCATTTAATACAACCTTATTTGTTAAGACTATTGATGCATCTTTAATTCTCATAGATACATCCTTTTGATCAGTCTTATCATAATATACAACCTTACCAAATTCTTTAAGATTTTTAAACTCAACATTTCCAAGTGTCATTCCATCTAAAATAACTATATTCTTCAAAACATCCCATCCTTTCTAAACTACTATTTTTATGATACTCCATAGGATTATTTTTGTAAATGTAATCCATTATTACTTTACATAAATTTATATATATAATAATATGTTATTAGTTTCATTTTGAAAGGAGTATTAAACATGTTTATAATTTGCTATAAAATGCCATATAGTAAAGTTGACGAAGCCGTGGAAGCACTACAAATTAATGATATATATGATGTGTTCTATGAAAGCCTATTAAAAATAACAACTGATGAAAATGGTTATGGTTATGAAGAGGTAGAATCTGAAGAAGTTACACTTAAAGTAGCTTTTGAAAGCCATGTAGATGATTTAGAAGACTTAGAAATCTTTATGAATAAGGTTAACTCTATTCTTAATCAAAAGCCCTTTGATGTCTTTGAAGAATCTTCTAATTACGATGATTTTAGTATGCCTGCTATTCACATTGATGACACTTATGTTATTGCTTCACCTGAAGAAGAATTTGAAGGTAAGAAAAAAATTAATTTCATATCACAAGGAGCTTTTGGAACAGGTCTTCATGAAACGACCCAAGAGCTTTTAAAAATCATACTTTCAAAAGATTTCTCAAATAAAAGAGTTTTAGACATAGGAACAGGTTCAGGCATTCTTTCCCTAGCAACTGCAATAAAAGATGCTACAGAGGTTGTTGCACTTGATATAAGAGATGTTAAAGATGAGGTTGAATTTAATGCATCTCTAAATAACTTAACTAATGTAAAAGTTCTAGTTGGTGATGCTCTATCTGGAGATGTAGCTATAGATGGTAAATTTGATTGGATATATATAAATATAGGAGGAGAAGAAACTCATATGTTTATGGACTTAATAAAAAAACATCTAGACAAAGATGGACATTTACTTATTTCAGGTCTTGTAGAATGGAGCTTTGATAAAATTAAGTCTATGGTAGAAGATTATGGCTATTCCATGATAGAAAAGCATCAAAGCAATGAGTGGGTTACAGCTATATTTAAATAATTTTCATATTACAAATGTTAAAAGGTGGAATTTATGACTCCCACCTTTTTTATTAAAGCTATTTACTTATAATTATTCAGCTTTATCAAAAACATTAATAAACATTTGCTTAATTTCACTTACTAATGGATATCTTGGATTTGATCCTGTACATAAATCTTCAAAAGATAACTCTGACATTTTATCTAAAGTAGCATAAAATTTCTTTTCTGATACTCCCGCTTCTTTAATAGTCATTGGAAGATTCAATTTTAATTTTAATTCATGAATAGCATTAATTAATGATTCAACTTTTTCATCCTCTGTATTTCCACCTAACTGTAAGTAATCAGCTATTTTTGCATACCTGAATTTAGCATTTGGATACTTATATTGTGGAAAGGCAGCTTGCTTTCTTGGGTCCTCTGCTGCATTAAATTTAATAACTTCATTTATTAACAACGCATTTGCAATTCCATGTGGTACATGATGTTCTGCTCCTAATTTATGTGCCATTGAGTGACATACTCCTAAAAATGCATTAGCAAAAGCCATCCCAGCAATTGTTGAAGCATGAGCCATCTTCTCTCTTGCCTTTACATTAATTGTTCCTTCATTATATGCTAATGGCAAATATTTAAATATTAACCTTGCAGCTTCTAATGCTAACCCATTAGTATAATCTGATGCAAGAACAGATACATAGGCTTCTATTGCATGAGTTAAAGCATCTATCCCTGAAGAAGCAGTTAATCCTTTTGGCATATTCATCATTAATTCTGCATCTATAATCGCCATTCCAGGAGTTAATTGATAATCCGCTAATGGATATTTCACACCTGTTTTTTCATCTGTAATAACTGCAAATGGTGTAACTTCTGAGCCAGTCCCTGATGATGTTGGAACAGCAACAAATATAGCTTTTTCTCCAATTCTTGGCATATTATATATTCTCTTTCTTATATCCATAAATATCATAGCTAAATCTTCAAATGCTACATCTGGCTGCTCATATAGCACCCACATAATTTTAGCCGCATCCATAGGAGAACCACCACCAACTGCAATTACTGTATCAGGCTTAAACTCCATCATTTCTTTAGCACCTTTTCTAGCACTATCAAGTGTTGGATCTGGTTGTACATCATAGAATATTCTATAATCTATACCTATTTGTTCTAATACTTTTGTAACATTATCAAGAACACCTAAATCATATAAAATCTTATCTGTTACTATAAAAGCTTTTTTCTTATCCATATCTTTTAATTCTTCTAGAGCTGTTCCTAAACAACCATATTTAAAATAAATTTTTTCTGGCACTCTAAACCAAAGCATATTTTCTCTCCTTCTAGCTACGCTCTTGATATTTAATAGATGTTTAACTCCAACATTTTCTGATACAGAGTTTCCTCCCCAAGAACCACATCCAAGAGTAAATGAAGGTGCTACTTTAAAGTTATATGTGTCACCTGCTGCACCATGTGATGCTGGCATATTAACAAATGTTCTTGATGTCTTCATAGCTGTTCCAAAGCTTTCAATCCTATCCTTACAAGTTAATTCATTAGTGTATAGAACTGAAGTATGCCCCATACCACCAAATTCTAAAATCTTGCAAGCTTTATCAAGCGCTTCATCAAAAGATTCAGCCTTGTACATAGCTAAAATAGGAGATAATTTTTCATGAGATAATGGTTCCTCAAATCCAATCAATTCCACTTCTCCAATTAGTACTTTTGTGTATTGGGGAACTTTAATTCCTGATAATTCAGCTATCTTACAAGCTGATTGCCCAACTATATCTGGATTCACAACTCCATTAATCAGTAATATTTTTCTAACTTTCTCTATCTCATCAGCTTTTAAAAAGTATGATCCTCTTTCTATAAATTCATTTTTAACTTCATCATAAACATCATCTATTACAATAATAGCTTGTTCTGATGCACAAATAACACCATTATCAAAAGTTTTAGAAAGAAGTATTGAATTTACAGCCATCTTAATATGGGCCATTTCATCAATAATAACAGGTGTATTACCAGCACCAACTCCAATTGCTGGCTTTCCTGATGAATAAGCTGCTTTCACCATGGATGGACCACCTGTTGCAAGAATTATATCAGCTTCTTTCATTAATATTTGTGAAAGCTCAATTGATGGTTCATCAATCCATCCAATTATTTCTTTTGGTGCACCAGCTTTAACTGCTGCATCAAGAATTACTTTAGCTGCAGCTATGGTTGAATTCTTTGCTCTAGGATGTGGTGAGAAAATTATACCATTTCTAGTTTTTAAAGAGATTAAGGCTTTGAATATTGCAGTAGATGTTGGATTAGTTGTTGGAACTATAGCTGCAACCACACCTATTGGTTCAGCAACTTTAGTAATTCCAAAAGCATCATCTGTTTCTAAAACTCCACAAGTTTTTTCATTTTTATATTTATTATAAACATACTCAGATGCTAAATGATTCTTAATAACTTTATCTTCAAAAACACCCATATGAGTTTCTTCTACTGCCATTTTGGCTAGCGATATTCTTGCATCAAGTGCTGCCATTGCAGCTTCTCTAAATATTTTGTCAACTTGTTCTTGTGTATAAGTAGAAAACTCTTTTTGAGCATTTCTAACTTCTTGCAATTTTTTCATTAACTCTTCAACATTTGTCACTTCCATTGATACCATCCCCTTAAACAAATTTATTTTTTTGTAATAACTTCACTAAAGTTCGTTTGTTAATTTTTAATCAATCTTTTGTTAATTAAAAAGAAAAAACAATAGTCTTTTCTTATATTTTCATCTGATATATAATTATATTTTTACCTCTTTATCTTTCTATCTTAATTATATTCCCACGCAATCAAGAATTCAACCTTTATCTGAATTTTTATACTATTTTGAAAAAATCATTAGTTTTAATTTATATTTGTTAATTTTTTAACCATTTTATTTTCTAAAAATATCTTATCTATTCTTTTACATCAAAATACATTCTCTCATTCATAATTTTTTCCACATATAAAGAAGGAGTTACTTCTTTATAAAGCAACTCCCTTTTTCTTCTTTTTATTATTAACTTTCTTTCCCATAATACTTTTTGATTCCGCTTTTGCCCTTCTCTTAGCTATTTCTTTTTCACGTTCTTCCGCTTTTCTTGCCTCTATCTTATCTGAAGTTTTTACTAGAGCAAGAGAAGAGAAGAACCAGATAACGCCAAGTATTACTGCTGTAACACCTGAAGTTATTAAACTTTCTTCATTTGGAATTCCTTTAAAAGTCACATTATATACATGTGAAGTAGAAAACATAAGAAAAGCAAATATAACACTAAATGTAACTCCATTCAATTTACTTATTCTAATAGCATTAATATACTTATCAATCAGTTTAATCATACCATATCCCCCATCTGAAAACTTATACATATTCTTAATTATATCACTCTTCCCTTTTTATAACAATTAATCCTTAAGATTGTATTTTGGATTCAAAAAGGAGAATTAGTGTTAAACAATTCTTCTTTGAATTATAAAATTACTTCCCAGATATTGAGTTATTTACAATAAAAAAAACACTAGGATAAAAAACCTAGTGCTTCAATCATTTTTTACGAGATAAGCCATAAGCGGGGTCCTGTATTAAGCAATCATCTATCTAGGCCTATTGTTGCCAATAGGCTCAAGCGACACACCCAGAGGCGGAGCGGGCAACTCCTTCAATGCCTCTCTATTCGGTCTTGCTCCAAGTGGGGTTTACATAGCCGTGAAGTCGCCATCACGCTGGTGAGCTCTTACCTCGCCTTTCCACCCTTACCTACAATAAAATAGGCGGTATATCTCTGTTGCACTTTCCTTCAAGTCACCTTGACTGGACGTTATCCAGCACCCTGCCCTATGGAGCCCCGACTTTCCTCTCCTAGCTCAAAGGCTAGCAGCGATTGCCTGTCTTACTCTCAAAAACTATAATAACACATAAATAGTTATTTTACAATATAGAGTTTTATTAAGGTACAAATATAAATAATAAAACCAATAAAATAATAACAATTAATCCATATAACCCCACCCCGCATAATAATAATGTTACAAGCATAGCACATAAAACCAAACATTTACATGGACTAATTATTGCAAACAAAGGTAATCTTAAAAACTTTTTAAATCCTCTATTAAAAGAATTTCCACAATTATCTCTTAAATTATTAAAAGGATTTTTATATCCCTTACTAATAACAATCTCCCCATTTCATTCCAATTATTATATATTAACTATAATAGTGCAAAAATGCTTGAATAATTTTACAGCTGAATAAAATAAAAAAACATTTATGATAAATCCTTGTTA
>NZ_JANDMF010000087.1:0-8500 GCF_031626875.1 Clostridium sp. SHJSY1 | reverse complement strand
TTAATTCTCAAAACTGACTTTACTCTTGCAGTTACAATAGCTTACGCTAAAACGGAAGTTAGTTTTTCATTTAACCACTTCTTCTCTTTAAAATATTTTATCTTAAAAACACTTCAAAAAATAACCATTTTACTCATATACAAAAAAATTTATCACACTATTTTTTTAGATAAACGGATAATTTGTACAACACTGTACATACTAAATCTGTATAAATACTGTTCTAAGGAGGTATTTTTATGACAAAGGATAGTCAACCAGATAATAAAAAAGCAAGGATGGAAAAATGTAATTATCAAACTCCAATAACTGAGGAAGGGCATAATCATAATCCTAATGCAAAACATAGATCTGTGAAACGCCAAGGAGTTTCAAGTCAAAATTTCAACAGATTTGGTAATTAAATATCTATAAAATAAGCCACTAAAATCCAATTTCTTAGATTTTAGTGGGGCTTTGTTTTCTATTTGAATAACATCATACCTTCTCAATCCAATCATTCATAAATTCTATTAATTCAATAAAAGTTGGACTCGAAGCATTTCTTACATAAAATCCAGAGGTTGCAGTTCCCATTATTAAAGATTCTTTAGGCGATAACTGAAGAACTTGTCCTAAGCAGAATCCTGCATTAAAGTTATCTCCTGCTCCTGTTGTAAGCTTTGGACTAGGTTCGAATGGTCCTAAAGTATGGAAGTATTCTCCTCCACAAACTGCAACAGCTTCTTTAACAGGGTGAATTACTAAACAATATATATTAAGCCTTTTAGATATTTCTGTAGCCAATGTTTTTAAATCTATTTGAGAGAATCCATCTGATATTTCTAATATATCACCTATTTCAGTAGCTTCTTTCAAATTTAATCCTAATATTACTTTAAACTTTGAAGAAAACTCTTGTATAACTGATAATGCCTCAATTATATCTACTTTTAATCTATTTTCAGGATCTGCTAAATCAAAAAACATATATTTTTCTTTATCTATATCAACACTTGGTAAAACCTCAGTTAACATCCCTCTCCAAATGTCTGTCATATAAGGTAGCATAGTCCAGTTTTCCAAACCAATTAATTTACTCTCATTTACTAATGTAATTAAATGCTCAACACCTACAATTTCCTTTAATTTATTCCAGTTTACATCTTTTAATGTTTCTCTCTTACCAATCATTAATTTACCATCAAGAAATTCAACAGCATCTGTTTGACCAGGGTTAGCAATTGAAATTAATTTACATTTCTCTCTCATTGGTTCAAACACAGGATTTATAGCAGGGATACCCAAAGCACCAATGTATGTTATATCTAGGCCCAGTGTTGTTAGTGCATTGGCCATAATTGGACCATTTCCACCTAATTTAGCTGCTATAGGAACAAGCTCAACACTTGTACTTAATCCAGCAGCCTTAGAAATTTTATCTCCAAAATCTTTAAGAGTTTTCATTCTTGTATAATTTTCAGCACTTTCTCGAGTTTCAACAGCCTGTAATATCTGATCTACAAATCCATCAAGTCCCATAATAGCCTTAACATCTATTTTATTTACATTCTGTAATTTTGAAATTAATTTTAAAAGATCACTTTTTAATATTGATTCTAACATTTTGACTCTCCTTTCAGGTTTACACATTCTACATAACATATATATAGTTGAAATAACCAAAATAGAAGAATAATTAAAAAATTATTATTACAATTTTATTTTTTAATAAAAAAATAGAATTCTTTCCAATAATAAAATTCTTTTAATAAATAATCCTTAACTGAATATAAAAAAAGATCAAAAAACCTACAAAAATCAGTTCTTTGATCTTCTATTTTATCTACTTACTTTTCCTGTACTATCACCATACATAAGATTTTCAACTTCAGCTACTGTTGCAAGATTAGCATCACCAATCATACTATATTTCAAGCATGAACCAGCTGTTGCAAATTCTATAATGTCTTGAGTTGAATATCCTGATGTTATTGCATATATAAGTGAAGCTGCAAATGCATCGCCTCCCCCTATATTATCCACAACATGTATATCATATTTTTTAGCATTGTAAAAATCTTTTCCATCATAAAGTACTGCTGTCCAATCTACGTCTTCTGCTGTGAATCTATTTCTTAATATTATTGTTGCATATTTAAGACCAAATTTTTCCACAAACTTTTTAAGTATTTCATTGCAATCTGCTTTATCATCTTCTTTTTCTCCTATTGCCATTTCAGCTTCTTCAATACTTCCAAGAGCTACATCACAATATTCTAAAAGTTCCCTAATTGCTTTACTAAATCTATCTTTATCCCATAAAGTTTCTCTATAATTCAAGTCAATGCTTACTGTCAGTCCTTTTTCTTTAGCAGCTTTTACTGCATCTAATGTTATTTTTGCACATTCTTCTGAAAGTGCTGGAGTTATTCCTGAAAAATGAAACCACTCTGCTCCTTCAAATATTTTATCCCAATTAAAATCTTCTCTTTTAGCTTGTGCCATTGCAGAATCTTTTCTATCATAAACAAGTTTAGCTGGCCTTTGTGATTCTCCATACTCACAGAAATATATTCCTATTCTGTTACCACCTCTAACTATATCATTTGTACAGACTCCATATTTTCTTAATTCATTTATGGCACATTGTGCTATATCGTTATCTGGAAGTTTAGTGATATAGCTTGTTTCCTTTCCAAAATTAGCTAATGAAACTGATACATTTGCCTCACTTCCACCATAAAACGCATTAAATTGCTTGGATTGAGAGAACCTGTCATAACCTAATGGCGAAAGCCTAAGCATTATTTCTCCTAGTGTAACTATTTTCCCCATGTTTTTCACCTCATATAATAATTTTTATTAATATTTATTGTATTTTTAATAAGTGTCTTCATTCTATGTAATAATATGTTATAAAGACTCATACTTTGAATTATATGACAAATCATTTAAAATTTCAAATTCTTATTAATATCTATTTATTAAATAATTTTCTTATTTCATAAATCCATTCACTTAAAAAAGCTTTTTAAAATTATTAAGGCTATACTTTCAATATTAGAAAATATAGCCTCATCTTAAAATTACTATTCTCTTATTATATTTACTTATTTTAATATGTTAGTCCAATATAATATAAATTAGATGTATCCCCTTTTGTAATTGTATGGCTTCCAGCATTTAATTTTGCTATTACAATTCCATCTTTAGCTTGATACTCTACTCCATCAATTACTATATCTTTATTAAAAGTTGAATTAAAAACTAAAGTTAATGTTGATGCATTTGTTGTTGTAAATTTGATATTTGTTGCAGTTTCTACTTTTAAACATTGTGTTAGTGTTAATCCATTATAAGATGCTGTGCCTTTAGAAGTTGATAGATTACCACTTATAGTAAAGAATAAATCATTTAAGCCAGATGTTGTAAAATTATGTTCAGCTGATGTTACAGGTGTTTCAGTACCTGGATTTGTTCCTGCTCCTGGATCTGTTCCTGTCCCTGGATCTGTTCCTGTCCCTGGATCTGTTCCTGTCCCTGGATCTGTTCCTGTCCCTGGATCTGGAATACTAGCATTAGTTCCTGCACTTACTTGAACCTTTGCAATTTTATTACTAGAAGAGAATCTTGCTCCAAGTCCTACTCCATCTGATGCTAAAGTACCAAATTGACTTGATGATGAAATCATCCCAACACCATTAGTATTTATTGTTCCATCTGAATTTCTCCATAACTTATCAAAATCACTACCTACTGATGGTACATTTGCACTTATAAAATCTGATGCTACAGGTCCAGCAGATATAGCTGCTCCTCTTGAAGTTGAAGATCCTGTATCCATTGCTTGCTTATTGGTTACTTGATACCATTTATTGCTATTATAGAACACAGTATGATCTGCACTTAAATTAACAAGTTTGTCTGATGTGCCATTTGTTGTGTATGAAATAGCATTTGATACTGATGCATCTTTACAACGATATAGACTAAAGTTATTCTTTCCACCACCTTGATTATTATCAAATGCAGTTATATTTGATAACTGTAATGCTGATGGGTTATTATTATCTGTAAAACCATGATGTAAGTTTTGTATAGCCAAACAGTTTTGAATTACATGAGCTGTTGGAACTCCTGAACCACCTAACTTGAATCCATTTCCATCACAACTTGACTTAGTTTTCCCATCTTCTGTTTCACCATTTCTCATTGCAATACTATTTTTAATTGTAACTACTCCAGTAGATCCAGTTTCTGTTTTTGCATATAAATCCCAACCATCATCACTGTTATTGTATGAAAGACATCCATCAAATACATTACCTGCACCACAAGTTAATTTAGCTGCAAATCCATCTGCATTTTCATATGACGCAGGATCACAGTTATTTTTCGAAGTAGAATTTATTATACGATTATAACTTGGCCAATCATTAAAATTAGTTACAGATGAACTACTTCTACTAATCTGTAATCCTGAATCTCTATTTCCATTAAATATACATCTCTCTATAACATTATGGCTACCAGCTAATAACATTCCATTATCTGCTGCTCCTTTTATTGTTACACCACCTATATACCAGTAATCTCCAACTAGTTGAATACCTCTATCATTTACAGAAGTATCTGATGAGTTATATGCTTCTGATGAAAAATCTAAAATTACATCAGCACCTTTACAAGCCTTTAGTACATTGTAAGCCGATTCTTTCCCATCTGCTGTTATATTGATTTGTTTATCAAATTTATATGTTCCTGTTTCTAATAATATTGTTGATGCTTTTCCATCTGCTACCTTTTGAAGAGCTGTTACTAAATCTAATGGACTAGAAAAAGTTCCTGAATTCCCTGTTACTCCATTAGGAGCTGCATAAATTGCCCCAGTAAATGCACTATCTTCTGCATTTGCTAAGTCAGTATATGTACCAGTTGAACCTAAGTTTCCTAGATTCACAGTCGTGTTAGTTGCAGCTAACGCATTCATACTAAAGCATGGTGTTAAAACCATTGCTGAAGCTAATGTAGCTACCATTAATTTTTTTTTAAATTTTCTTGAATGATTTTTTCTGATAGATCTTTTTGCCATTTTTTCTCCCCTTTTCCTAACATTTTTTACTTAAATAATTATTCCTTAATTTACTAATTACATACTCTCATAATATTTAAACTAAATACATACTTTTTCCCTAAAATACATAAAAATCATGCATCAAAATATATTTTTTCTTTTAATATGCTTTCTTTTTTCTAAAATGTTCCTTCTACGCCTAAGAATATGCATTTTATGACAAACATATTGACTTTATACTTATTAAATTTGAAAATAAAACCCATAAAAATCTAAATTTTAGATTTTTATGGGTTTTATTGTTATAAGTAAACAACCTTCATTAATTATCAAATAAAAAACTTTTCACTATTGCTAGGGCTTCTCTTGAATAAAATATAGGAATTAAATATGGAACTGAATTATTAGTATATACGTTTATATTTTTATATCCATTTTTCTCAGCTAATAAATTACTTCTTAATGCATGAAAATCTGTAGTTACTACCTTAACACTAACATCTTCTATATTTTTGCCAGAGTGCTCTTCTATCTTATCCTTTGAAAATTTAAAATTTTGATTTGTATTTCTAGATTTATCTTCTTTTATTATCTTTTCTTCTGATACTCCCTGTTCTACTAAGTATCTTGTCATTGCTTCTGCTTCTGATAAATCTTCATCTGGTCCTTGGCCTCCTGAAACAACTATATAACCATTATTTCCATAATCATTTACACATTTCAATGCTGAATCTAGCCTATCTTTTAATGTTAAACTTAACTGCCCTCCATTATTAAGACCTGCTCCAAGAACTACAATATAATCTGTATTTGATGTATCTTTCTTAGGATAGAATATTATCATTCCTTCTAACACTATAAAAAATACTAATCCTACACAAATGAAAATCTTTGCTATTTTCATTCCTTTAATATAATACTGATTGTCATTAAATATATTTTTTACAAAATGATAAATTATTAAAATTATGCCTATTGCTAATATTGATCCACTAGCTGCAATTTTTCTACTACTAATTAAGTTTATAATGAAATAGTATGCTACTAAAATTATTCCCAATATAATGTCTATAAACTTTATCACTAATATTCACTCTCCTTAATATTCCTTGTTAATTCAATTGTACTAAATCAAGTAATATTTGTAAAACAAGTAAAAGTAAAAATTAATATTTTTCATAAAAAATAGCTAATGAATCCGGAACATTAGCTACTTTGCCTATTTGAATACTTTTTATTAACTTAATTTTTAAAATTATCTTTACAAAAATTTTATCTAGCTCGTCCTCTATTATACTGAAATGCTAATTCGTTTGTATTCTTAATTAATATATTTATACCAACAAATCCACCCACTCCACATATGAAAGAACCAAATATCATCCATAGAATTACCGAAGTTCCATTCTCAGGGAAATAAAGGTTGTAACGTTGTGCATTTTCTGCTAACCTATTCCCTAGATTGTAATACCAAAACCATGTATAAATTCCACATGTAATTATAGAAAATAAAATAAGTTTTAAAAGTCCAGCAGTTTCTTTTCCATCTCCATCACATATTGCATTTACATCTCTAGCTAAATCATGTATAAAGAAATAACTATATATTCCACAAGTTAAAATTGAAAATAATATAAACTTACCAATACTTCTATCTGTAGTAATCATTAAAACACCCCATCTAGTATAAATTTAAATATCTTATAAATAAGACCACTTTTAATATTTATATTAATAACAATATTATCCGGATTTAAAAGTCTAAAAATATATATTGTTATAAATAGCAACACACCTATAATTATTGCAACATTAAATACCTTTTTAGATATTTTATTTTTAAATAAAAATATGAAAAAATAAATTATTGGGAGAAAAAATAATGGATGATAATAGAATGCTTCTTTTATGTCAAAAGAAAAAAGACACTTCCAAGCTCTAGTCATTCCACATCCAGCACATGAAATGCCAGTTAGAAATTTAATAGGACATCCAATTCCAACTACATTGAAAAAACTATATATCAAGATAATAGGAAATCCCAATTTAACAAATTCTTTAATATACATATTTTTCATCTAAATTACGTCCATTCTAAATTTATTTAAAAAGATTTTATACTCATTGTATCATATTATTTTTATTTTTACAATATTCTACTTTTTTCACTGATTTCTAGTCTTTTTTAAAATATTCTAATAATATAATTCAAATTATATGTATAACAAATAAATATGTAAACTGCTTCGGCTTTAAATATTTATCTATACACAACTTATAAAATATTATAGACTTCCACATATTTAGGTTAAAAAATAACATAGAATAATTTGATTCAACAAATATTCTATGTTATTAAAATTTTATCTCAATTTATTAGTTTCCAATCATATTATTTTTACCCAATCCATTCTTTACAAGAATAGCATATAATGTACCATCTGATTTCATATCATCAATTATTTTATTTAATTCATTTAATAATGATGTATCATTTTTTTTAACCGCTATTCCTATAACCCCTTGTAATTCAGGAGTATATCCTTTTAAAATTCTTAATGTGGGGTCTTTTTCTTTTATTAAATGATAGTCTATAATAATAGAATCAGCTAAAGCTGCATCAATTTTTCTATTATTTAGTGCATTAAATAATTCAGTTGTACTATTTAAAATTAATATATCTTTTATTAAATGATTTTCCTTCCACTTTTCAGATAATTTCTTAAATATTGTTCCTTCCTCTACTCCAACTACTGAATTCTTTAAATCACTTATAAAATTTAAAGTTGAAAGTTTTGGTACAATAATAGCTTCTGTTTCTTTATATAATGGATTAGTAAAATCCACTAGTTTTTCACTTTCAGGAGTTATAAACATTCCTCCAAATGATATGTCTACACTATCATCAGAATTAAACTTTTCTAGCAAATTTGAAAATTGTTCCTCCTTAACTTCAATTTTATTAATGCCAAGACGTTTTGTAATTTCATTTATTATATCAGAATCAATCCCACTTATCTCATTTGTTTTGGGGTTTATAGAAAAAAACGGTGTTTCTTTTGATGGTGCTACAACAGTTAATACCCCCTTTTCTTTTATCATTTCTAATCTGTCTTTTTCTATTAAATTGTTTGTTATTGAAATTTCCTTAGCTTCTGATTCAAATCCAATCATCATTCCAATAATATTTATACTAATAATTAAAGTGAATATTTTTTTCATAAATACAATTCTCCTTTATAACCACTAACCATTCTTATAATTATTATTTTGAATTCAAATTTAAATTATTCTACTTTTTAAAAAAGTTCAAACTATATGTACTATTTAAACAATTAATTATCTAGTTTTCTTAGTAAAACAATAATAAAGACCAGCTAAGCAAAGTCAAGTGAAATATTAAAAAATATTTTTATTAAAATTTTGCATAGCAAACAGACCGTT
>NZ_JANDMF010000086.1:0-9925 GCF_031626875.1 Clostridium sp. SHJSY1 | reverse complement strand
TTATTAAAGATAGCCTAAGAATCTGTTTTTCTATTCAACTGTAAAATTATTCAAGTTAAAATGCACTATTATAGTTACACATTTATTTACTTCAACTTCAATAATATCTCCATCATTACATGATTCCTGAACACCATCACATTCAATAAGAAGTAATCCTTTATTAAATCCGTTTCTAAAGAAAATACGTGCAAATGACTTTGCTATAACAATTTTCACACCATTAACTCCAATAACTGCTGGAGCTTGTTCTCTTGAAGATCCACACCCAAAATTTTTACCACCAATTATAATATCTCCAGGTTTTGATTCTGAAGCAAATTCTGGTCTTAAAAGTTCAAAAGCATATTTGCCCATTTCTTCTAGTGTTGGAATTGTACCTCTACGTCCTGGAATTATTGTATCTGTATCTACATCATCAGGCATCTTCCATACTCTTCCTCTAAATATTTTGTCCATTATTTTTCCCTCCACATGAATAATATATATTTATTATCAATATTTATAGTTTCGAAAATGTTTTGGTTAGTGCTGCTGCTACTACAAATTCTGTTGATGCAATATAAACCTCAGAATTTTTAGATCCTAAACATCCTTCAAAATTGTAACTTCCTGTAGTTATCATTTTCTCTTCTGAACCTATTACTCCAGCTCCCTGTAATATAATATTACGATCACTAGGTGGAAGAATTTGTGCTCCAAAATCTATAAAAATCTCTAATAATCCTTCTTCCATGGCTTGAAGATAAACTTTACTTGAAACAGGACTTATATTTAACCTAAAACCTAAAGCTATTCTTTTTCCTTTCATAACCTTTGCTGCTAAACGAAGATCCTCTATATATCCTCCTGTATATCCACCTATAAATCCGGCATTTAGACTAATTGATTCTAATTCGCTAACTTTTTTGAACTTAAATTCTGATTCATATTGTTTTTTTTCTGTTGGCATAGCTACAACAGCTTCAATTTCTCCTAATTCTAAAGAAATATTTTTTTCATAATTACCTCCTAGATTTTCATTAACAAGTGCTGTAAAAGCACCTGTTCTTGTTGCCATACTACAAAGAACTGTCTTTTCGTGATTATTTAAATTCTTTAATCCTTCACCAATAAATTCAATTACTTTTCCTTCAAAATTTACTCCTGAAGTATTTCCAAGAAAAGTGATAAATAAATCTATTGGGGATATCCCTTTTGATAATTTTCCTTTTAACTCTATTGCAATAGTTTCAGGGACTTTCACTTCATATTCCCCACTCATTAGAAGATTTCTCATTGTACTAACTTCTAAATTCAAACCTAAAGCTCCAATAGATCCATATATTGAGTTATGTGCTCCAAAAGAAGCTATAACTTGTCCAGCTTTTGCATATGAATCAAGCATTACTGCATAACTTGCACCTTGTGCTTGTATGAATTTTATCCCATATTCTTTTGAGAATCTAACTAATTTTTGAAATATAGCTGCACCTTCAGAATCTCCTGCTGGTACATCGTGATCTATAATAATAATAACTTTATCTTTGTCCGCAATTCCCCTTTTTTTATCTATCAAATCAACTGATTTATGCCCTATGCCATCATTAATCACTAAGTAATCTGGCTTTATTGTTACAACTTGACCAGCTTTTTCACCTAATATTTTTTCAATCATTGTTATTTTCATAAGCTCGTCTCTCCTTATTTTTTTAATTATTTATGCTAAATATAATCAGCTATCACATTCCCCATCTCACTTGTTCCTACAAGTATTTTGCCATCCACATATATATCTTTAGTAGCATGTCCACCGCTAATAGCCTTATCTACTGCTTTTTCTATTGCCATTGCTTCTTCTTCAAGATTAAATGAATATCTTAACATCATAGCTGTTGATAGTATAAGCCCTATAGGATTAGCAATATTTTTCCCAATAATCTCATAATTAGTGTTATGTAATTGGTTAGGTTCAAACATACCTTTTCCATTTATATCCAAAGTTGCTGCTGGTAATATTTCTACCGAACCCACAAGTCCACTTAGCTCATCAGAAATTATATCTCCAAAAATATTAGGTGCAACTATTACATCATAATTTGAAGCATTTTTAATAACATCCATAGCTCCACCATCTATAAACATATGTTCAAGCTTTACATCTGAATAATTCTCAGCAACTTCTTTCATCACCGTTCTCCATAATACTGAACTAATAAGCCCATTTGCTTTATCTAAGCTCATCACCTTTTTATTTCTTTTTCTAGCTGTTTCAAAGGCCCATTTTGCAGTATCTGAAACAATCTTTTCATTATAGTATTCTTTATCATACGCTTCCCTACCAAAGATACCCTTACCACTATACTTTTCTGATGGTAATCCACCTCCAGTGACATCTCTTATAACTGTTACATCAATACCTTTTTCTAAAATATTACTATTCAATGGTGAAAATTCTTTTAAATTTTCTTTTAAAAACACAGGTCTTATGTTTACACAAAATCCAAGTTCTCCTCTCAGTTTAAATAGAACTCTTTCTGGCCTCTTTTCTATAGGATAATCCTTCCATCTACTTCCGCCGATGTTTCCCAATAATATAGCATCACTACTTTTGCAAATATTAAAATTTTCTTCTGTTAAAGGTTCTCTATATTTATCTATAGAAACTCCACCTGCACAACATTCTATAAATTCAAATTCATGTCCATATACTTGTTCTATTTTTTTTAGAACCTTTAGTGCCTCTATCATAATTTCTGGTCCAATCCCATCACCAGAGATTACTGAAATTTTATATTTCATACTTTCAAACCATCCCCTTTTCTGTTTTTATTATTAATTAGTACTAAGTTTGAAGTTAAAACTGTTATATATTTTAGATCTAAACATGTAACATACTATAATTTAGTACAACGTTTTAGTAAAACGTTGTACTAAATTACAATTTGATTTTATCTTATAACATTTTACTTGTCAATAATCTTGTTAAACTTTTGACAAAATTATATATTTTTTTGAATTATTCTCCTCTTTAATATATAATGAATTTTGAATTTAATTAATTAGAATAGGAGACCATAAAATGGCTACAATGAAAGATGTTGCTCAATTAGCAGGAGTATCTATATCAACAATCTCAATTGTTATAAATGGAAAGGCTAAAGAACGTAATATTCCAGAAACTACATATAAAAAAGTAATGGATGCAATTGAAACATTAGGTTATCAACCTAATGTTAGTGCAAGACGCTTAAGAAATTTAGATTCTCCAAAACCAATTATTGCTTTATATTGGCCTCTTGATACGAGAACTACCATGTTAGCAGCTTTACTTACAGGAATTCAGATAGAATTGCAAAAAAATCAATTTGATTGTGAACTAGTTATTCAAACTTACAATAACGATGAAATATCAAATCATTCTAAAGAGATTATTAACAATACATATACTGGAGTAATTATTGGTGCAACTTCTGATATAGATTTAGATTATTTAGAATCACTATCTCCTAGGATACCAGTTATTCTAATCAATCGTAAATCAAATAAATTCTCTACTGTTTCTGTTGATTCAACTGATGTGGCAACAGAAGCAATTTCTTTGCTTCATAAAAATTCAATAAAGGAAGTTACTATAATTGAAGCTGAAAATCCATATGTTGCTTCAAGTCAACGTATTAGAGCTTTTCTTAATTCATGTAAACAAAATAACATTTTAGTTGATAAAGAAAATATTATTACAGCACCTAATTCATTTGCTGGTGGTATTGAAGCTGTTAATAGATACATAAATTTAGATAATAAATTTAAAACTGTGTTTGTTGAATCTGATTTAATTTCTTTAGGAATGATTTGTAGATTTAATGAACTTAATATAAAAATTCCAGATGATGTGTCTATTATTTCAATTGGGACAATTGGATCTGATTTCACAAAATATTCAACACCATCCATTACCACAATTGATATTCCTGCTGAAAAAATAGCAAGTTCTGCTATTTCTATATTAGTAGAAACATTATCAAAAAAGAATTTACAAGAACGACTAATTCCTGTACATAAAAAAATTCAACCAATAACATATATAAGAAAATCATTTCAAATATAGATAAAAATTCAAATAATAACTTTCTAAAATAAATAAAAGAACCTATGAATTAGGCAAAAAATGCACTATTCTATAGGTTCTTTTTATACACTAAATATATAATGATTAAGAATATTTATTCTCTTCTTACTTGGAGCTATCTACTTTCTTGTAATCTCAATATTTCATCAACAGCTCTCTTATATCCACCACATTCTCTAAATGATTCATCTATTCTTTTTATATTTTCTATATATTTTGGTTCTGTTAACACCTTATTTATTGACTCTCTCAAAATCTCTGGAGTAAGCTTGTCTTTTTCTAAAGTAATTGATGCTCCCAGAGATTCTGTTCTTGATGCCATATATGGCTGATCAGCTCCTAAAGGAATTGCAACAAATGGAACCTTATTAAATAGTAAATCATTTGTAGTATTCATTCCTGCATGAGTTATAGCTGCTTTTGCATATTTTAAAATTTCTCCTTGTGAAATATAATTTTTTATAATAAAGTTCTTAGGAATATCAAAATCTGATAAATCTATATTATAAGCAGTCATAGCAACTACTACATCTAAATCTTTAAAAGCTTCAAAAAATATCTTATAAATGTTAAGATCTACATTATTATATACAGTACCTAGCGAAATATATATAACCTTTTTCCCTTCTATCTCTTTATATGGAAAATCTGATACATCTTCTTTTCTATCATATATAGGTGGTCCTATAAATTTGAAAGTTTCATCATATGCTTCAGCATTTGATACAAAGTCTTTTGATGTATATGCCAAATTTATATCTCCTCTATTAAATAATAAATTTACTATTGATTCTGGCATATCTATGTCATACTTTCCACTTATTCTATCTGCAATTTCCTTGTATTTATATAACATATGGTTATTTGAAGAATTTTCTCTAGATTGTCCATCTTTTCTTGCTGATGCCATCTCTTCTTTAGTTGCAAATATTGCAAATGATGAGAATGAGGGTATTTTTAATATTTTTGCTATAATGCTTCCATATGGAAATACAGAAGAATAGCCAATATAATCAAAGTTAATATCTTTTATTTGTTCTAATATACTCTCAATTGTTCCCTCACAAGGAGCTATAAATGTTTCAAAAATATTCTCAAGAAATTCTCTATTAGCAGCCTCACTATCAGGCTTTTTTGATTTTGCGAGTATACTAATTTTTTCTCCAAATTCACCATAACTTCTAAATACTGCACCTGTATTTTCTATTTTTTCTTTAAATTCTTTGTTGCAAAAATACACCACTTCTTCTCCACGCTTAATTAATTCACTTACAATTCCTAATGTTGGATTTAAATGTCCATATGCTGGAATTCCTAAAAATAATACTTTTGCCATCTTCAACACATCCTTTTTCTATTTTTACTATATCTAAAAGCATTTATATTTTACTTTAAATAGTTACTTTATATAAAATTTTATTTCTAGCCTTTTTGTACTGGCTATGGCTTTATATTACAGGTAATTTGTGGGTTGAACAATTGTACTTTAGGGCAAGTTAATATTGTACTTTAGGGAAAAAATACTGATTATTTTCCTAGTGAACTAAAAATGAGGATAGTAAATACCCTCATTTTACTCTTAATTATTTTTTGCAATTTTGTTTGCTACAATAAACCAAATTACTAATTTTGATCCCATTATAACAGCAAAAAACATTATTACATCTTTATATCCTAAAACAGCTGCAACTAACATTGCTGCAGCTTCTACATAAATAAAAATACTATAAACCTTACTATTTGTTTTTTCTCTAATAAATACTGTTCTTTCTTCTGTTTTCATAGTCTCTACTTCTTTACATCTTTTTGGATTCTTTATAATTCTCCAATTAATTATTATCATCATTAGGCCAACTAGAGTAAACGTTGTTCCTATACTTGATAAAGGTGAACTTTCATAATTACTATAAAAAAGAAATGATGAAATTAGGAACACAATACCTAACATAAAAAATCCAATACTAAAATACAATTCTTTTTTCATATAATTCATATTCTACTCCTCCTCAAAGATAAATACTTTTTCAATATTTGTATCAAATAAACTCGCTATCTTATGGGCAAGAAATATAGAAGGATTATATTTACCATTTTCTAATGAAATGATTGTTTGTCTAGTAACACCACATACTTTAGCAAGATCCTCTTGAGTTAATTTTCTTTCTTTTCTTAGGTCTTTAATTATATTCTTCATTAAATACCTCCTTTGCAATTTGTTAAGCTGGCTTTACATTTTTGAATATAATTATATTTCATGAATTTTTTTCCTTATAATAAAAGTATAGTTTGCTTTACATTTAATGTCAAGAAAAAAGTTAAGCTAACTTTACATCCTTTAGCTTAACTTCTAATCTCCTATATTTTTCTCACTGGAAATTGAATCTCTGTTAGACATTCATCCTCTGAATCTTTATTCCACACTCCATTAATTTTAGTATAAACATCATAAGGGATAAATAAATTATTACTTTTCCCTCTTCCAATCTCTATTTCCGCCCTATTTTTTCCATGATAATCTGTGCCCCCAGAAATCATTAAATTATATTTTTCAATTAAATAATCTAAAAATTCATAATCAACTTTATTAAAGGAAGGATAATATCTCTCTATACCATCTAGTCCTAATGAAATTAAATACTTAATTTCCTCTTCTATCTCTTCATTACTTAATCCTGAAAATCCAATAGATTTATTATAATGTGCCAAAAAGGATAATCCTCCAGCTTCTTTTATAATTCTAATAGCCCCTTCAGCTTTTATTAACTCCTTATCTCCATAAGGAATTGGATCTAAGTATTTATCCCAAATTTCTTGAGCTGAATTACACAATTTATTCTCTAAAAAATATCTATAAATATCATATCTGTCTAAGTACTCCCCTTTTGACTTTTTTCTTAAGTCATCTATTGATATGTGTATCCCCTGACTTTTTATTTTAGATATTATGTCTTTTACCCCTTTATCTCTAGACATTTTCATTTCATTATAGGCACTCAGGAACTCTTCATTTTTTAAATCTATTCCAAGACCTAAAATATGAATTATTCTTCCATTTTTATAAAGAGAACTTATTTCTATTCCAGCTAAAAAATCAATATTTTTTTCTCTTGCTGCTATATATGCTTCCTCTATTCCACCTATATTATCATGATCTGTAAGAGCAATAGCTTTAATATTTTCTTTTAGAGCTACCTCTATCAATTCTTTTGGATTGCATGATCCATCTGAAATATTAGAATGCGTATGCAAATCTATTCTATCTCCCATAACTTCCCCACCTTAATCTATATTAACTATATTAAATCCTTTTTTCTAGCTTCATCAATAAAACTCTCCCCATCAATATGAATACAAAGTACTAATGTTTTATTCTTCCTTATATATGCTGAAGAATTTCCTTATACAACATAATATCCTGAACCACGTCCTAAAAATTTTAATCTATTCATAATTTTCCTCCACAAAATTTCATAGCAAAAGAAAGACCACCGAAATTTTCAGTAGTCTGTCTTTATAGTTTTTAATAAATTGGCCATTTTTTAGAGTCAAAATATAAATCACTGATTAATAGTGTTGGAGCACCATTATTATTGGCATCATAAGCATGACGAGCTATAACCCATGAGTTTCCATTTTTATATACATATTCTCCTCCTGGTCCTTTCCATCTGCCATTTCCTGTATCTAAAAGAGAGTAACCTCCCTTTCTCATATCAACACCATTTTTATCAACAAATGGACCAGTTATACTTTTTGAACGTCCATAAGCAATCTTATAAGTACTATTTACACCACTACAACATTTATCTATTGAAGCAAATAAGTAATAGTATCCATTATTATAAACCATACTTGCACCTTCAATTCCACCACTTCTGTTTGCAATTGAAGATATAGTTCCAGTAGGCTTCATAGTTGTTTGATTTAATCTTACTACATGAATCCCATCAAACCAAGATCCAAAAGTCAACCAAGGTTTTCCATCCTTATCTATAACAAGATTAGGATCTATTGCATTATATGCATCTTTTCCTGCTTTAGATGATATAACCATACCATCATCACGCCAATCTCCTTTATTTACGCTTGTACAAGACATTAATCCTATTGCTGAATTGTTTTTACCAAATTCAGAAACACAATAGAACATCCAATATCTTCCCTTATAATATTGTAAATCTGGTGCCCAAACATCATTATCTCCCATTTTAGGAGCATATTTTCTCCACCAAGATAACTCCTTTGGAAATACTTGAATGCCTTGATGCCATACTTTTCCATCATTTGAATATTTCATAGAAAGACCTTTTCCTGTGCTAGGAGACCACCAAGTATTTCCATCCCTAGCTAAGGTTGGATCATGTGATCCCACATCACCTGATAATGGCCATGCTGCTGCAGAAGCTTTCATATTACTTACACATAAGACTGAAACTGATATCAATCCTAATACAAATAATGTTTTAATCATTCTTTTTAATTTCATTGCATTTCCCCCTATTCTTCTTTTGATTTAATTAACCTCTTTTTTACCTTATTGATATATTAAATTTTTATTACATAGCTTAAGAGTTAACGTTAGTTAAATCATATTTTGTAACCTTTTACACAATTATAGAATTTAAATTTTCATATGTAAATAAATTTTCTTAAGTTAATATTATTTAATCATAAACCCTTTAATTTATGCACTTACGATAATATTCTTTTCTTTAAATATTCTGTTTTTCAATTTTTTTGTAATTAGCAAAAAACCTTAAAACAAAATTTTCTCTGTTTTAAGGTCTTTATTAATTTAACTCCTAGATTTTTTATAACATTGTATTGATGATATAATATAAAGTAGTGCAATTACTCCCCATATAATACTTCCAATATATTCTTTATCAATTATATCTTCTACTGAAAATAATAAAAAAATAATTGCAAGTGCTAAATCTATTATACATAAATTCCCCTTTTTTAAGGTATCTCTCATTGTAGCATATTTTTCTAATTCAGATTCACGTTCACTATATATAGGTTTTATTCCTTCCTGAGCTGAAAATATATGCATTT
This sequence comes from Clostridium sp. SHJSY1, assembly GCF_031626875.1. NCBI lineage: Bacteria > Bacillati > Bacillota > Clostridia > Eubacteriales > Clostridiaceae > Clostridium > Clostridium sp. SHJSY1. The sequence goes on along the minus strand of NZ_JANDMF010000086.1, from coordinate 759 downwards.
TACCACCTATAGAAAGAACTTTTGTCCAACCTGACTCTAAAAACATATCAAAATACTCTTCAGTAGCTTCATCTTGATAATCTAAACTATATACTATATCTTTAGGCTTCTCTTTTCTTAATTTATAAAAAAATCCTCCTGCAACTATTTTATCTAGCATCCATCCCTCTTTTGCATAACGGCTCAGTTTCTTCATATCACTTTCTTCTGAAAAAGCTAAGCCTCCACAAATAGCATATTTTGATTTCATAAAAAACCCCTCCTTAATTTGCTAAAAAATGTTCAGCAAACTTAACCATCTTTTTCTTTCTTTCAATTTCTTTTATTAACATCTCATGTCCAGTTTTTGTAATTTTATATATTTTTTTATTATCTTCTGTTGTTTTCAAATCTATAAGTCCAGCTTTTAATAGCTTTTTTAAAGTAGTATAAAGAGATGCTGGTCCAATACTGACTTCACCATTGGTTAAATCTTCAATTGTTTTCATTATTAAATAACCATGTTTTTCTTGAACTACACTCACCAAAATATAGAAAGAAGTATCTGTTAATTCTCCTATATATATAGAATCTTTTCTTGGCATTTCTCTCTCCTTTCTTATAACTATATCATTAAATGATATATTATATTTGCAAGTATATCATTAAATGATATACTTGTAAATATTTCCTTAGAAATTTGCATAAAAAAAGTGGCTATGCCACGCTCCCTTCGGGAAAATTATTTTGCAAGCTAAATTTAAAAGCATGGAATACTAA
>NZ_JANDMF010000085.1:0-9937 GCF_031626875.1 Clostridium sp. SHJSY1 | reverse complement strand
CAGATTTGTAGAATCTGGGGTTTATTTTTTTCACAAAAATGAGCTGTGCACTAATTATTTAGTGCGACAGCCCCTTTCTTACTCACTACACATAATTCTTATCTTCTATAACTTTAAAATATACTCTTTACCCTCATATGAATTTTTCCCACCATTACATTCATACGGTATGTCCTTAATAAAGGTAAACATTAGCTTGTTCAATACATTACTCGAAGCAACATTTTCCTTTGCATGTCTACCCATTATTTCTTTTATTCCTAACTTCTCTTTAGCAAATTTTATAATTTCCTCCATAGCTTCAGTTGTATATCCAAATCCCCAAGCTTTTTTTCCTAAATTATATGCTATTTCAAATTTCTTATACTCTTCTTCAAAATAGATTATTCCAGTTCCAATTAATTCTTTGGTTTCCTTAGATATAATTGCCCATCTATACCAATCATCATCATCTATCTTTCCTAATTCTTCTCTAATCCAACTGATTGTTTTATTTATATCATTATGACTTGTCCAAAACATGTACTTTGCTACATCAGGATCACTTTCCCAACAATCAAATACTTCCTTAGCATCTTCTATACAGAAAGGTCTTAATATTAATCTATTTGTTTCTAACTTTGGTGTCTTCATACTCTACTGGTCTCCTTTTATTATGTTGCCTCTTAACTTTTTAAAACTAAAGTATTATTTAACATGAACCAATTTATTTTAATAAGTGGATTATCATAATAATTGCAGTACTACCATTTCCAATTAAATTAACAATAAAATGTGCCATCATAGGTACATACATATTTTTTGTTTTTATAAAAGAAATACTAAAAGGAATTCCCCAAATCATTACCATAAATATTCCATACAAACTAAGCGAATGTTCTACTGCAAATAAAAATAAGCTTATGATAGTAGATATATATAATGTTTTCTTATTTTTAAAGCTTATTATTGCCTTTCTATAGAACATTTCTTCTGCTAAAGGTGGAAATATTATAGTAGAAACTACAAATAAAAGAACACCACTCCAAGTGTTAACTCTTAAATTTATCATTCCTTCATTTAAATTATGGAAAAACATTTCAGGTAAATAACTTACTCCAAATGCTAAAATTAAAAATAGAATTGTTACAAATACAGGTATCCAAAACTTTTTTCCATTATTTATGTTGTATTTTAATTCTTTAAAACTAAATTCTCCATTTAATATAAAATAAATAATAATTCCTAAATAAAATAGAAAGTTTGTATATGGATAATGCTTCTCTGGTAAAACAAAACAAGATATAATAAACAACCATTCCCATAAAATTGGAATTATTAATTTTTTCATATACTCCTTCATTCTCTTCCCTCACTTACTATTATCATAAAATCATCTATATTAGAAATTTTCTCTAACAAACCTTCTTTTCAAATAATACTACCTTAACAGTACCATCTAAGTATTCCTTAACAATTCTATACCCTAATTTTTTATAGAAATAATGATTTCTCTCCTTATCTGCTGGAGTTTCTAAAGTCCAGATGGTTGCATTAGGAAATTTATCTTCAATAAACCTGATGGCATCTTGTCCTATTCCTTTGTTTTCATACTCTGGTATAACACAAAGACAACTTAAATAATAGGTACTATCATGATTATCTTTTACACTAATATTTCCTATTACTTCATTATTAGATATTATTTTAAAAACCCATCTATCTTTTGTATTTGAAATAATGTTAACCATACTTTCTTTTGTATTATTGTACCCAGGGCATCCTCCATACTTAACATAGTCTTTATAAAAACTCTTATTTCTGACTTTAATTATTTCTTCTGCATCCTCTATAACTGCCTTTTCAAATTTAATTTTCATAATTTAGTTTACCCCTCCATTTACAGCCCCTTGATTTTAACTCTAATTTATCTTCTTCTCAAAGCAAATAGCTTCTAAATTCCCAGCATACTTACCATAGTTTGATATTTGCTTATACCCTCTGCTTTTATAAAATGATACTGCCCCTTCATTTACCAAGCGTGTTTCAACCCAAAGTGTAGAGTATCCCATTTCTATAGCCTTTTTTTCTAAATGGAATAAAATCTCTGAACCAACTCTTCTGCCTTTTATTTTTGCAAACATCCTTTTAACTTCAGCAATATTTTCACTAATAGGACGTATCCCTCCACAACCTACTGCTTGCCCCTCTTCATCATAGGCAACTACAAATAGTGAACGTGGAATACACACATCATCTGAATTAAATGAATTCCTTCCACTATTACCTGTAATAGATTCTAGACTTTTAGATAATTCATCTATTAAAATAACTGCATCTGGATCACTTGGACTCTTTTTAATAATATTCAAAAACAACTCACCATCCATAAATATCAAATTTTACTCCTGATGTATTAAATCTTTTCAAGTATGTAATCTATATATCCTTGTTTAATCATATTACCTTCATACATTCTTTCTATTACTCTATTTTCTTTATATATAATCTTCATATCACTAAAAAAACTTTCAGCTTCATCAATACCAAAGTAAGAATGGATAACTTTCTCTCCTCTTTCCATTTGCAAAAATTCATTTTTACCTAATTCTTTTCCTGTCCCACAATCTGCATCCTCTAGAGAAAGAAAATTTAGACAACATAGTCCACCTAGTTTTAGTACTCTTTTTATTTCATTTATTGATTTTTGTATATCTTTTTTTCTCATATGAAATATAGAATTGTATGAATAGATGTAACTTAAAGATTGGTTTTCAAAAGATAGTTTTCTCATATCTCCCTTTGATATGTTAAGATTTACTCCTGCTTGATTTGAAAAACTTCTAGCCTTTTCTAATTGTGAATCACTAATTTCGATACCATATGTCTTATATCCTGCTTTCTCAAAAATATAAAGAGGTGGATTATCTCCTCCTGCTCCACAGTCAAGTACAGTTTTCTCAAAATTATACTCATTACAATAATTTAAAAACTTATATAATTGTGTTTGTTTAATTGAAAAATTCATATTGCACCCCCAAAATGCTCATATTATTACGTATATTTTACCATAAAATATATTTTATCACATTTCCTACTTGCAAAAATTATGTCTTTATAACAAAATGTTTATTCTATGTTGTATAATATAGATTGCCAAATATATATTTATAGAATCTTATATAGATTTACCTAAGAGATATTAAGGATGTGATTTTAAAAATGGATTCAAGAAAAAAAAATATAGTAATAGCATTAATGGTAGCCATGTTCTTAGGTGCAGTTGAAGGAACAGTTGTCACTACAGCTATTCCAACTATAGTTAAGGATTTACAAGGCTTTGAAATAATAAGCTCAGTCTTTTCAGTATATTTATTAACTTCTGCTATTTCTACTCCTGTATATGGAAAATTATCAGACTTATATGGAAGAAAAAATATACTTTCCATAGGAATAATAATATTTTTAGTTGGAAGCTTTTTATGTGGTTTATCTCAAAATATGTACATGCTAATTGTATCTCGTGCAATTCAAGGATTAGGTGCAGGAGCAATGTTCACTGTTACATATACAATCATTGGAGATGTATTTACTATGGAAGAAAGGCCAAAAGTTCAAGGAAGTATAAGTTCTGTGTGGGGAATAGCAAGTCTTATAGGCCCATTTGTAGGAGGAATCTTAATAGATAATCTTTCTTGGCATTGGATATTTTTCATAAACATTCCTTTTGGGATATTATCACTTGTACTACTTGAAAGAAATCTGCAAGAAAACTTTGAAAGAAAAAAACACACTATAGATTTTGCAGGGATTGCGACTTTATCTTTAGCAATGCTTGTATTCTTAAATATATTTTTATCATCTAAAAATGGTAATGTTAGCAGTATCTTTATTGTATTATCAAGTGCTATAACAATTATATTATTATTTGCATTCTACAAAATAGAAAGAAAAGCAAAAGAACCAATTGTTCCTTTTGATATATTTACAAAGACAAGTACAGTTGTAAACATAATAAGTTTCTTACTTTCAGGCATATTAATAGGTGCAGATGTTTATCTTACACTATATATTCAAAATGTATTAGGCTTTAGTGCAAAGGTGTCAGGATTAGCTCTTGCTCCAATGTCAATCTCTTGGCTTATAGCTTCAATTATTTTAGGGAAATGTATAATAAAGTATGGTGGAAAAACTATAACAATAATATCTAACATCTTTCTACTTATAAGTACAATATTTTTGCCTACTTTAGGAATAAATTCACCATTATTGATAGTATTAATCTATATCTTTATAATGGGTATTGGATTTGGTGGAGCTTTTACAACCTTAACTATAATAATTCAAGAATCAGTAGGTTATGATAAAAGAGGAGCTGCTACAGCTACTAATTCTCTTCTTAGAACACTCGGACAAACAATTGGTGTAAGTGTATTTGGTAGTATCTTTAATTTATATATAGTTAAATATTTTACTAACATTGGCATTACAGGAGTAGATCCAAGCAATCTTTATAGTTCCTCTACTGTAAATGCTGCTGTTACCAGTGAACAAATTAAGCTTTCTTTGAATAGTTCTCTTCATGTTCTATTCATAATACTTATGATTATATCTATACTCGCTTTAGTTTTATCATTAGTAATGCCCCAAGTTAAAGGAAAAGAAAAAACAAAATCTGTTTAACTATTTGGAGGTGATCATTTGAAGCAAAATGAATTGAAAGCAATATTATTTAATTCTACATCTATTGCAATGAAAAAAGAAGGAGAAAAAGCATTTAATAATGGCTTAGTTACTTATTTTAAAGGCAAAAAAATAGATAACATATATCATGTTTATGGAAGAGTTAAGAGTAATACTAAAGAATTTAATACTCACATAAAAATTAATCTTCAAAAGAAAAAACTAGAAGGTTTAGAATGTTCTTGTGCTGAATTTAAAAAATTTGTTTCAAGTGGGTACACCATAAAGTGTAGTCATATAACTGCTACATCTTATAAATTTCTTAGCCTTTTATCAAAGAATCAAAACAATACTACGGAAAAATCTATTAAAGAAGATAAAAAATTAGAAGTTAATGAAACTGCTAAACTTATTCGAAAAGCAGGAAAAGACTCATTATATTATGAAGTTCAGATAACTTCAAGAAATGAAAAACTAATACTTAAACCTAATGAACTAAGATCATTTTTAGAGAAAATAGAAATAAAAAAGATTAAATTTAAATTTGATTATATTGAATTTACTGTTCCAATTTTTCATAAAGACTTACCTTTAACCTTTAATATAAAGGATTTTAATGAAGAAATAATCTTAACAACTCAAAAGCAATTTCCTATTTCCTTGACCCCAAATAATGATGTCTATTACTTTAAAAATGAACTTTATCTTCCATCAAGTAATCAAATTAAAAATTATATAAATTTATATAAATCATTAAAAAATCATGGTGAAATTGTATATAAGAAAAATATTACTAACTACAATAAACTAATTTCTCTTCTAGGAAATATCTCAGAAAATGTTAATATTGCAGAGAGCTTAAAAAATTTTGCATATAGTTTATCAAAACCTGATTTTTTTATATTTAAAGAGAATGATACTATTTATTGTAATGTATTTCTAAATTATGGTGACAACGAAATCAACATATTAATGAAAGATAATAGTAAAAACACCTTTATAAGAGATTATAAAAAAGAAGAAAAGCTAATTATGGAAATTGAAAAAAATAGCTTTACAAAAATAAATAATAAATTTATATTCTCTGGTGAAGATGAAGACATTTTTAATATATTGAAGAAAAAAAGAAATAGTATTTATTCTTTAGGGAATATTATTTTAGGTCCTGGACTTAAGAATTTAAAGATATATAATTCAACTAGTATTAATACAGATTTATGTTATACAGATGGTTACTATGATTTTATTTATAGTATTGGAGAAATAGAAAATTCTGAATTAAATAGTGCTTTTAAAGCTTATAAAGCTAGAAATAAGTTCTATAAAACAAAAAACAATGATTTTTTAGACTTTGAGGATGATGGAATAAAAAAATTTTTCAACTTATTTGAAATATTAGATGTAGACAACGAAAAGATAAAAGTAGAAAAAAACAAAGCTTTATATCTATATGAAAATCTTAAAGATTTAGGATTCATTAAAAATTTAAAAGCATTAGAAGAAATAGAAGAAAAACTAACTAATTTAAACGCTAATAATATATCCATACCTAGTAACTTTAATGGAGCTCTTAGGGAATATCAAATTAAAGGATTTAAATGGCTTAAGACTTTTAGCGAACTAGGTTTTGGGGGAATTCTAGCGGATGAAATGGGACTTGGAAAGACAATTCAAACCATAGCTTTTCTATTATCAGAAAAAAATAAAAAGACCTTATTAGTTTGTCCAACATCTCTAATTTATAATTGGAAAGAAGAATTCAAAAAATTTTCTCCAGATTTAAAAATTTTATTATTTCATGGTTCCAAAAGAAATACTCCTCTAGAGCACATGAATGAATATGATGTAATAATAACCACCTATGGAACATTAAGAATGGATATAGATTTATATAAAAAAATTGCTTTTGATTATTGTATAATTGATGAAGGGCAAAATATAAAAAATCCTTTATCTAAAAACACAAAAGTTATAAAAGAAATTAAAGCTAAAATAAAATTTTCTTTAACAGGAACTCCTATTGAAAATAATTTAATAGAGCTTTGGTCTATATTTGACTTTGTAATGCCTGGATATTTGTACTCAAAAGAGAAATTCGAAAAAAAATTCATATCAACAACAGATAATTTGGAAAATCTTAAGAAACTAATAAATCCATTTATTTTAAGAAGAACTAAAAAAGATGTAATGACTGAACTTCCAGACAAGATAGAAAAGAAATTTTTAGTTGAAATGACAACTTCTCAAAAGTCTATATATAACACTTATATAAAAAGTGTTAAAGAATCTCTCAACCATAACATAGAAGGAAAATTTGAGATTTTCTCATATTTAACAAAATTGAGACAAATCTGCTTAGATCCTTCACTTATATTAGAAAATTATTCTGGAGGAAGTGGAAAACTTAAAATTGCCATGGAACTTATTAAAAATCATATTAATTCTCATGGTAAGGTTCTTTTATTTTCACAATTTACCTCTGTACTTAATAAAATTGGTGAAACCCTAAATAAAGAGAGCATTAATTTCTATCATCTAGAAGGAAAAACAAAACCTAAGGATAGGCTAAGCATGGTAAATGATTTTAACTCTAGTAATTCTACAAATGTATTTCTAATTTCATTAAAAGCTGGTGGTACTGGACTTAATTTAACTTCTGCTAATCTAGTTATTCATTTTGACCCATGGTGGAATCCAGCAGTTGAAGATCAAGCTACTGATAGAGCACATAGGATTGGTCAAAAAAATATAGTGAATGTAATTAAACTAGTAGCAAAGGGCACTATAGAAGAAAAAATTCTCCTTCTTCAAGAAGATAAAAAAGAACTCACTAATGATATTCTTACTGGTGAACTCCAAGATGGTAAATTACTTAACGGTCTTTCAAAAGAAGATTTATTACAATTATTTGATAGAAATTAAAATAGATAAAGGCTTCCCTAAAACCTGTAAGTCTTTATCCATATTCCTTTGAATATATTACTTAGGAACATGAAAAAAAATAACAAGTCTATTATTTTTGACTTGTTATTTTTTTGATTGTTCATTAATACTATTATGTAAAATTTCAAGCACTAAACGTAAATCTTTAACATCTATCTGACCAGGTGCTGATGGTTTTTTAGCTGCACCAAAAGTTAATGAAGAACCAAATATTTCTCCTGAAAGTCTGCTTATTACTCCATCCTCTGCCATAGACATAGTTACTATTGGTCCATTAGCATATTTTTCTACCATCTCATTAGTAGCTGAAAGTAACACTAATACATCAGCCTTATTTTTAGGCATCACTGCAATCTTGGGTAAATCTGCACCTAACTCTTGCATGCTTTTAAGCCTTGCTACAATCTCTTCTTGTGAAGGTGTTTTAAAGAAATCATGGTTTGACATTACAACTTTGACGCCTAAATTTTGTGCACACTTAACTATATCTTTAACAATTTCTTCTCCAGTAAAAAGTTCCACATCAATTAAATCTATTAGTTTAGTGGCTGCAATTTCTTTATTCAATTTTGTATAATATTCTATAGATACTTCCTTTTCTCCACCTTCTTTTAAACTACGAAATGTGAACAATATTGGTGTATTCCCAATAATATTTCGTAAATCTTTAAGAGTTTCTTTTACCAACTCTATATCTTCTACATTCTCATAGAAATCAACACGCCATTCTAAGATATCTAAATCAATATCATTAAGTTCAGAAATTTCTTCTATAAGCTCATCTCTAGTTTTACCTACTATAGGAACACAAATTTTAGGAATGCCTTCCCCAATATTAACATCTCTAACAGTTACTACTTTTTTCATTTTAATCGCCCCAGTTTCTAAATATATTTAACATTATTTATTAGAATAATTATAACTTATATTTATAATAGAATAAAGATGTTATCAATACTCTTAAAGCATTGATAACATCTTTAAAATATTTGTATTAATTATACTCTTTAACTTCTTCTTCACCATCTAACACCCTAATTACTCCCTGTGCTAAGGCAAGCATTTCATCCTCTCCTGGATAAACTACAACTGGTGCTATAAAAGATACCTTACCTTTTATTAAGTTTACTATTGGTTTTCCATATGCCATTCCACCAGTTAAAATTATAGCATCAACCTTACCATCAAGTACTACTGCAGCTGCACCTATATCTTTTGCTACTTGGTATCCCATTGCATCATGTATTAATTTTGCTTTTGGATGCCCTTCTATTGCAGCATCTTCAACAATTCTTGCATCATTTGTATCAAGATAAGCAACAAACCCACCTTTCCCTGTTATTTTCTTTAAAATCTCTTCTAAAGTATATTTTCCACTAAAACACATCCTTGCTAAATCACCTGATGGAACTCCTCCACTTCTTTCTGGCGAAAAAGCGCCTTCACCATCAAGGGCATTATTTACATCAACTATTTTCCCTTTTTTATGGGCACCTACAGAAACACCACCACCCATATGTGCAACAATTATATTAATATCCTCATAGTTCTTAGAATTTTCTTTTGCATACCTTTTAGCAACTGCTTTTTGATTTAAAGCATGAAATATACTCTTTCTAGAAATTTCAGGAATCCCAGATACTCTTGCAAGCTCCTCCATTTCATCTACAACTACTGGGTCCACTATATATGCAGATTTACCTATAGAAGTTGCAATCACATTTGCTATTATAGCTCCCAGATTTGATGCATGTTCTCCATTCACACATTCTTTTATATCCTTTAACATCTTATCATTAACTATATATGTTCCACTACTAATAGGTTTTAATAGTCCACCTCTACCAACTACTGCATCTAACTCTTTAATATCTATGCTATTGTCTTTTAAAATATTTAAAATAACTTCTGTCCTAAAGTTTTGTTGATCAGATATATGTTTAAACTTACCTATTTCTTCAGAAGAATGTCTTAAAGTTTCTTTAAATATTTCCTTTTCACCTTCAAATACGGATATTTTGGTTGAAGTAGAACCTGGATTTATTACTAATAATTTATGACTCACCTTTTTTCCTCCTTAAACTTAAAAAGATTGGATTTCATTTAATTATTATTTCCAAATTTCTCTACAATATTTCCAATATTATAAATAAAAAGACTGAATTTTTTCAATTATTCTTAAATTTCTTTATTCAAAATACAAAAATTAAGTTTAGATATTTACCATAAAAATTCTTGTTAATTATTGCAAAAAAAAAGACCAGCTAAGCAAAGTCAAGTGAAATATTAAAAAATATTTTTATTAAAATTTTGCATAGCAAACAGACCGTTT